>DASRUK010000188.1:0-6776 GCA_035655475.1 Candidatus Nanoarchaeia archaeon | reverse complement strand
TGGGGTCCATATAGAAAAGCTGCAGGCTGCTGATAAGAAGTTTTATGAGAATGAGGAGGTTGTAGTCTGGGGGGACCTTAAGGCTAAAACACTGGATGAACCCGTATATCTATTCTTAAGCTGCGGGGCTGATGGCGTCAAAGGCTCGATAACCCCTCCAGAGCTTGCAAATGCAGAATATTTTAACGACCCTAAAAAAGGCTATTATGTTGAGCGATTTGAGCAGGTGCCGTTTGAATGCAGGATAAACGCAAACGAACTAGGCGCAGGCGCCAAAGAAATAAAGGTCAAAGCTGAGTTTAATTTCAAGACAATGGCTTACCTGAAGACTTATTTTATCGATGTAGAAAGGATGAGAGCGCTTCGCAAGGATGGTATTGAACCATTGAAAAACTATGGGATAACCAAGCTTCCTGAAGCCATCTATACCAACGGCCCTATAAAGATAGGCATGGCGACAATTGATCCACCTCTTGGCCTTGGACGCTTGACAGACAGCGCAAGCTATATAGGAGTGACAGTGCAGCCTGAATGGTACGGCAAGATAAAGAACATCACAGAACTTGAGATACAAGTGCCTTCCTTGCTTGGCTTAGATAAGGAAGAATTTTACTGTTCGAATGATTTTGAATCTGCGGGTGAAGATAAAGAAGGCTACTCAGTATACAAGATGAGAGCTGAAAGCCTTAGCAGGATAAAAACCCCTATCGACGGCTACTACTCAAGGAGATGCTCTATAAGGATATCAAAGGCGAATGTACCTCAGGTTCTTGGAAATACTCCGCTTGCAGGGTATTATTACAGGGCAAGCGCCAGTTATATCTATGAGATAGAGCAATCGACTTCTGTGATAATAAATGATGTCCCTGGCGAAAAAAAGATCCTCAAGGCATGTGAGGTTAAATGTGATGACAGTGATGGATGCAAGTGCCTGGCAGATGGATGCAATGTCCCTAATGGAGAATCAATCGCCGAAGGGTATGCATGCAACACCGCTCCTGTTGGCAGCAATAAAGGAAGAGACCTTAACAGGACTATAACAGATATCGGATATGCTATCAGCCTTATCCAGGGGTTTAATTATCTCAATGAAAAATGCGGATTTGGACCTATTGATGAGACAGAGTTTCAGAAAAAATACCCCCATGATGAACTTAAAAGTTACAAGGAGCTGATAAGCAAGTGCGACACAGATGAAAAAGTTGACTACATCCACAATGGAGAGCGCAGGATAGCAGAGCAGGCAGCAGATACTGTGAAAATATTTGCTAATGCAAGGAGCCTGAATTTGAGCAGCGAGCAAAAAGAAAGATTGAAGGTTATAAAGGCGGAGTTCATATCGGTGATAGATGCGTCCCTTGCAAGCTTTTCAAATGTCAAATCCCAGGTGGAGACTGCTTATCCCACATTGCATATCACAGACAGCGACTATAGGACTAAGCTTGAGCAAGCCAAAGTGCAACTGGAGGGTATAAACTATTAGGATGAACAAGGCATATATTTTTTTTATAGTGATCCTTCTTATTGCAGGGTGCAAAGGCACAGGCAAGGAATATAATCCTTCAATCACAGGCGAGCAGATCTATTCAGGAAAAGATGGGCTCATCATGGAGTTCCTTAAGGATGCACCGCCTGGTACTGCATTTGACCTTAGTGTCATCCCCATAGGACTAAACCTATATAACAAAGGCGCTTTTGACATCACTGAAGGCTATCTTTCTATTATGCTTGAGAAGGATTATATGGAACTGAATACTGGCTCATTAAGATCGATAAATGGAAAAACAAGCCTGCAGGATTCAAGCAAGATAGGATTCGAGCTAAAGGGCAAACAGATAAATCTTCCAAACGGAGATAGAGATGTCATTACATTTACAGCGAATACACAAGAGCTGGGGGAACGGGACAGGCAAAGCCAGCTGCATGATTCGTTCATATCCATCACAGGGTGTTATGGTTATAAAACAACCGCGGCAGCTACAGTATGTATAGATTCTGACCTTTTTGGACTAAAGAAAAGGGAGAAGACCTGTGAAATAAAAGACGTCAACCTTAACTCTCAAGGAGCTCCTATAGCTGTCACAAAGATACAAAGCGAGATGGTCCCTGACAGCGAAGATCCTGCAATAGTCAAACCAAGGTTTGTAATAACTATCAAAAATATAGGCAATGGTGAAGCAGTAAAAAGGGATAGGGTAAGAGATGCCTGCTCATCTGAAGCAATTGGGTACAAGGACTGGAGTAAAATAAATGCCAAGGTCTATCTTGGAGGTGTCAGCGACGATAAACTGCTTAAATGCGATGTAGCTATAGAAAACGATGGTGTAGTCAGGCTGCAAAACAAAGAGGACACCATAAGGTGCTCCTATGAAGCGGGCTTTGATGACAGCAAAGGAACATTCTCAACACCCATCTATGTAATTCTGGAATATGGGTATAGCACAACAATCTCAAAACAAATCAGAATAATCAAAGCATCCAATTGATTTCGTAATAGTAAGTTTTAAATAGTATTGTAATGGAGAATGATAAGATGACAAAAAAGGGTTTCTTAATAACTTGTCTTCTTACTATTCTTCTCTTTAGCGGTTGCAAAAGCACAAAAACAGACCAGGAACCCAGCCAGTATGATTATAGGACGGGAAGCCAGGGGCTTACCTTGGGCTTTCCTGAAAATATGCCTATAGAGGTATTTGAAAATGATCCTGACATAAAATTTCTTGTTGAAGTCAAGAATAAGGGAGCATTCCCTCAGACAGAAGAGATAGATGATTTCAGGGCAAAACTCTGGCTTGGAGGTTATGATGAGAGAATCCTTGGCATCTATCCCAGGCTTGGCTCAAGCATGAGCCAGGGAGTGAACCTTGCCGGCGACGAACTTGAGGGAAGGAGTTCTTATAACAGAGATGGCGGCCGCACAATGGTCGAATTTTCAATGGAAGCAAGAGAGCTTCCTGACGGCCTGCCTTACTATCAGCCAAGCATAATTGCTGCTGTGTCTTATATCTATGAAACTCTTGCCAATGTAATGGTATGCGTCGATCCTGAACCAAGATCATCAAGGGTAAAAGAAAAGGTATGCAATATAGGCGACTATGGTGTTGGAAGCGGAGGAAGCGGCGGCAAGGGAGGCAGGCCTGGTGCTGGAACAGGAAGCCAGGGAGCACCTATCGCTGTCACCAGAGTAGAAGAAGATGTAACCGGCAATAATATCCTCTTTAATATCTATGTGCAAAACATGGGAACAGGCTCTGTGATACTTGAAAGCGATGTTGATGAGAATCCTTTAACTGGATATGATTGGCGTGATCTAAACATGGTCCAGATAGGGGATATAAAGCTTGGCAACCTAAGGATGACTGAATGCAGGCCATCTATCGGAAGAGATATCCAGCTTATCGATGGAAAGGGCATAATCTTTTGCAGGATAGATAAATCAGCTGTTGGTGTAGAAGCTTATGTAACTCCGCTGAATATCCAACTTAGGTATGGTTATACTGAATCGATAAAAAGAAGCATAAAAATATATGAGGTAATCCCATTCAGATAGGGAGGAGGAGTAAAATGAGGAGAGTTATATTGGTCTTGGTCGCTCTGCTACTACTCGCTGCAGGGTGCAAGCAGCAGGTTGTACAAACAAATACCAAGCCATTTATTGGCGGAACAAGTGCTGTTGAATTCAACTTTATAGAAGGCAGCCCTCCTGCTGAGGTATATGATGGCGGAAGCTTTCCATTTGAAGTGACTGTCAACCTTGAAAACAAGGGAGAATATGATGTACCTAAGGACAAGATGAAGGTATACCTACAAGGTTTTGATCCTTCTGACTTTAACAGACCGCTCATCGTAAAGAACCCTGATGAGCCTTTGGCCAAAGCATATATAGATTCCGAAGGAAACACTGTACCTGGAACTGTCACTTATTTGACATTTACCAACTTCAGCTATATGGGCACACTTAAAGCGAATACTGAATATAAGATGAGGGTAAACCTTTGCTATATCTACGGCGGCATTGCCCAGGCAAACCTTTGCATACTTGATGACCTGACAAAGCCAAATGATAAGGTGTGCGAGGTAAATGAAAAGAAAAGCCTTGCAACATCGTCGTCTCCTGTCCAGATTGAAAATTTTGTAGAGAACATCGCAGGCACTGACAAGGTCACTTTCTCTTTTGATGTAGTACATAGGGGAAGCGGACTTGTTTCCATCCAGAATAGAGGGTGCAGTGAAGAGACAATAGACAAGAACAAGGTTTGGGTCGAGATCGAGTCAGGCCTTCCTGGCTTAACATGCTCTGGCCTCTCAGATGGAACAGCCACCACAGGATATACTGCACTTTATGGCGGCAAGAGAATGATAAGATGCACGCAAAGCATATCAGACGCAAGCCTACAGGGAGAAGACTTTGAGAAGAAGATAAACATGAAGCTTGTGTATGACTACAAGGAGCATAAAGAGCTAAATCTCCTGGTTAAGCACACAACGTAAAATTTTATTTATTTTTTATCTCTTTCTTATAGATTAACTAAGGTAAACTGAGCAAGAAGTGATTCTAATTGCAAGAATTCGTCTGAACCTTCAGTCATCCTAAACTCTGTCTCACCGCATTTTTCCATCATCTGCATCTTTTTTCTGTTATCGATATCCAAATCCAGTATGTGCTTTTGTATCTGCTTGACCATGTCGAGCCCAGAGAGACCGTAGCTTAGCATAGTATCCATAAGCTTGTTTCTTGCATCGATAAATTTGTTCTGAGTGGCTAGTGCAAGGATCTCCATTACTTCTTTTGGCTCTGCGACCGATGCTAAGGAATATACCAAGTCCTCTGTAAGGTTTTTTGAGACTGCTGCACAGCTTTGCATTATATTTTCAAGCCTTCTGCAATCGCCTTCTGAAATCTCTATCAAAGCTTCTTTTGACTTATCGGATATCTTTAAATGCTCGTCCTTTGCAATCCGTTCTATTATAGGGGCCATGTCTTTTGGCTCTAATGGCTTAAACTTGAAGACAGCACATCTTGACTGTATAGGATCAATTATCTTGCTGCTGTAATTGCATGAAAGGATGAACCTGCAGGTGGTTGTATAATTCTCCATGGTCCTTCTTAATGCCTGCTGAGCTTCTCTTGTCAAGGCGTCACATTCATCGAGAAATATTATCTTGAATGGAACATCGCCCATGGCTCTTGTCCTTGCGAAATCTTTTACTTTGACCCTGACTATGTCGATGCCCCTTTCATCCGAGGCGTTCAATTCCAGGAAGTTTTGCCGCCAGTTCTCGCCAAAAAGCTTTTTTGCGACGACGAGTGCCAAGGTAGATTTTCCAACACCTGCTGGGCCTGAATAAAGCTGATGAGGCATGTTTTTTTGCTGGACAAAAGCTTTCACTTTTTCAACTATGCCTTTCTGGCCTTTAATGTCTGAGAAATCGTGCGGCCTATACTTTTCTGTCCATATAGCATGCTCTTCCATAAAGAATTGAAAATAAAGGTTGTTTAAATAACTTTAGAATTTAGGTAATATCTTCTTCAGCCACCACAAGGAAGTCACCAACTGCGATGACTGCTGAGAATGGAATCAGGATATTATTATCCTTGTCTTTCTCAAGCTCTAGCTTTTCTGTATAAGAAGTTGGATTCTTCAGGATTATATGGATCAGTTCGCCGGACCTTGTCTCAAAGATTATGTCTCCGACTTCTCCAAAGCGCTTTCCTGTCTTACTAACAACTGTCTTTCCAATCAGCTGCTTTGAAAACTTTTTATCTTCCTCAGCCATTACAATCCCCCTTGATGGTTTAAGGTTTAGAAAGAGTTCATGTTATATATAAACTTTGTGGTTTTTACTTGCGAGGAGTATTTGACGATTTTGCGATAGTTTGCAGAAGGTTTTCATTGTAACATCGCTCTTTTAGGCCACAGCATGAGCATTTATTTTGGCTTTTTTGCCATACTGGTATGGTGTCTTTTGAGAGCATTTCGCTCACTTCTTTTATCAGGTCAAGGATTTCCATGCGCATGAATGGATTTATCGCTATATGCCTTTTTTGCTTTGAATCAAGATAATGGACAAAGCCTTCCTTTACCTGCGTCTTGAATTTTTCTTCCAACAATAAGGCATAAGAGACCAACTGAACCCTATGACCTGGCCAGACCCCTTCGTTTGGGCATTTTCCTGTCTTTAACTCAATTGGAACAAAACCGTTTTCATATATTTCAATCTGGTCGATGATCCCCTTTAAGCCTAAGGCTTTTGATTCTATCCTTAGCTCAGACTCTATCTTTGGAGTCAGCTTCTGCCATAATTCTTCACCGAAGATATTATGCTTCTGAATGAAACTATGGATCAACGATGCCCTTGATTCGGACTCTGCCAGGATCAAAGGCCAAACATTTTTGAAAAGGTCTTGCGGGAGGATGCTGAATTTTTTTAGGCTGTCTTTGTTTTGCCTTATTATATCAAGAAGTATCTCCTTGTATTTCTGATGGTATTTTCCTTTGAGGTCTTCAAGGGTTGTTTGGGCTGTGATGGAGGTTACTAAGCACTCTTCTGCGAGGTTAATCTCTTCATAAGTTTTGTGGCGGATAGAGCCTTTGATCAAGGCTTCTTTTGGCGGCTCTGTGAGGCCTAATACCTTTTCCAGGTACAGTTTTCTTGGACAATAGAGGTAAGAGGAAAGAGTTGTTACTGAGAGCATCAATCGTGGGGGGGATTAGAGGTTTATATAGTTTGCTTGAGGGGATTTTTTGGTGGCAAGTGGATTCCTGATAGGCGGG
>DASRUK010000187.1:0-2444 GCA_035655475.1 Candidatus Nanoarchaeia archaeon | reverse complement strand
CCATACAAAAATGCATGATAATCCTTCTTTAGTTAAAAGGCTATAATTTAGAGCTGCTTTAGCCCTAAAAAGGTTTATCCATGCCCTATTCAGTAAAATGCCCTGGTAGTGTAGCCTGGCTCAGCATTTTAAGACTAAAATGCTGCAGAAACTATCATGCAGCCCTGTCACGGCTGCGACCTGGGTTCAAAACAGCTTTTTGCTTCCGCAAAAACCTGGGACAGAGGAAAATCCTAATAGATTTTTTAGGTTTCCTTTAGGAAACAAATGCGGCTCACTTTCCGTTGGTCGTTCACCTCAGGATTTTGCTTTGCAAAATCAGAAAAGCTGATGAAAGTCCCGGCCAGGGCGTTATGCTTATGGGCCGGTAGCTCAGCCTGGTACTTGTTTAACAAAGCAGGAAAGAGCATCTGACTTTTAATCAGGTGGTCACGAGTTCGAATATCTTTTGGGAGTCAAATCCCGGGGGATTTGGAAGTCTCGTCCGGCCCGTCATAATCCCGAGCTAAGAGGTTCAAGTTAAAACATGAAGAAAAAATTTAAGGTTGATAAGCATCTTTTAATTCCTAAGCACACCAAACTTAGTGACAAACAAAAAGAAAAGCTGCTTCAGGACTACAATGTTTCTCTAATAGACCTTCCAAGGATATTCAAGTCGGATTCTGCAATACAGGCGCTTGATTCAAAGCCAGGAGATATAATAAAAATAGAGAGACAAAGCCCTACTGCAGGAGAGGCTGAATTTTACAGGGTGATAGTCGATGTATAAATACGGCAAAGTGTTGGTGCAAAAATATTTTGATGAGCAAAGTTTTGTAGATTCAGATATAGACTCGTTCAACCGGTTTATGGATAAAGAGCTGAATATAATACTTGAGGAGAATAAGGAGATAGTTCCTACAATAATACCCCATAACATAGATGAATTTAAGATTAAGCTTGATAAGATATGGTCGATAAAGCCGGAAATCACCGAGGCAGATGGAAGCAAGAGGAATATATTCCCCATGGAAGCAAGGCTGCGCAAATTGACCTATTCTGCCCCGACTTTCATCGAAGTTAGAGCACATATAAATGGCGTGCAAAGGGAAAGCTTCGTGACTCAAGTTGGCAATGTGCCAATCATGCTAAAGAGCAAGTGGTGCCACTTGCATAATATGAACAGGGAAGAGCTTATAGAGAATGGTGAAGACCCAGATGAGCCGGGGGGCTATTTCATAATAAACGGAACTGAAAAAGTGTTGATTACCATCGAGGATTTGGCATCAAATAAGTTTCTTATTGAACAAGACGTCGCCGGGACATCACAATTTGTTGGAAAATTATTTTCAGAGTATGGCTCTTTCAAAATTCCCCACACTATGGAGAAGCTTAAAGATGGAATGTTCTACCTTACGTTTACAAGAGTAAAAAGAATACCAATAATAGTCCTTATAAAAGCACTTGGCATGCTTAAGGATGAGGAGATAATAAGGTTTGTATCGGAAAGCAAACAATATGATGAAGTTATACTCAACCTCATAGAATTTGCCGGCATAAAGACGGAAGATGATGCTATTGATTACATTGCAAAGAAGGTTGGGATCACACAGTCAAAAGATGTAAGACTTGAGAGAATGAGAGAAATTCTTGACAAGTATCTCATGCCGCATATAGGCATCAAGAAAGAGGACAGGATATTTAAGGCATATAACCTGTGCAAGATGATAAAAAAGTTTGTCATGGCATCAAGGGGGGACATTGGCTTAGACGACAAAGACCATTACATGAACAAGAGGCTTAAGCTGGCTGGCGATCTTCTTGGGGACTTGCTGAGGCTTAACCTTAAGGTCCTGATCGGAGACTTGCTATATAACTTCCAGAGGATTGTCAAAAGAGGGAAATTTCCATCCATCAAGGTAATAATCAGGGATAAGCTTCTTACACAAAGGATTTATTCATCAATGGCTACTGGAACATGGGTAAGCGGCAGAAAAGGAATAAGCCAAAGAATCCAGAGATTGAATTACTTGGAGACTTTGTCGCATTTACAGCGTGTCGTAAGCCCGCTAAGCGCATCCCAGGAAAATTTTGAGGCAAGGGAGCTCCACAGCACGCACCTTGGAAGGCTTTGCCCAATAGAAACGCCTGAAGGTACGAATATTGGATTAAGGAAAAACCTTGCTTTGTTATGTTCAATCTCTCGGCAATCAGATGAAAATGAGATAATGAAGCAGCTGACAAATTTCGGCTTAAAGACGATAAGATAAGAAAAGGCTGAGATCAAACTAACAATGACAGAAGTATACTACAACAGCAAATTCGTAGGAACTGTGGAAGATGCAGATAGCTTTGTAGCCAAGATTAGAGAAGAGAGAAGGGCAGGAAATACGACTGATAACCTTAATGTTTACCATAACAAAAAATCAGATGAAGTTTATGTGGAGAGTTCAAAAGGCAGGGCA
>DASRUK010000186.1:0-10441 GCA_035655475.1 Candidatus Nanoarchaeia archaeon | reverse complement strand
TTACAAAAGCTGTGCCTGAAAACGTAAGCAGCCCTACCTTAGACTTGGGAGGGACCAACTCGATAAAAAGCAGCCCAGTCTCTTTTGCTGCCTCAAGCCTTGTCGGAGTTATATCGTTTGCAAGCATCGATGAAGAAGCGTCTATCGCAAGCACATAATCGCTGTCTCCGCTAGTGCCGCTGTACCATATTATCGTTCCAGCGACTGCAAACACGATAAATGTGAGTATCATTACCCTCCCTATCAATACATAAAGGTTTGTCTGCTGAGGCTGCATGCCTGTTATCCTTGCAATAGCCTTGAAGTTGGCAAATTGGAGGACCTGTCCTTTAACTTTTTTAAGAGATGAGAAGTGATGAAGCACAAGCAGAGGTGTGGCTAGCAAAAACCAAAGATATGTAGGGTTGCTAAATAATATATCCATTATCTCCACTTCTTTGCTCTCATGACAAAAAGGTCTACCAAAGGCTCGACAAAGCTCTCATTGGTGCAGAGATTAAGGAAGCTGCATTTATTATCGATAAAAATGGCTTCTATCTCCTTTTCTTCCCGTCTTGTTTCTCTAGCATAGTCCTGCCTTATCTTCCTTGGTTCGACTATAAGCCGTTGGTCGGACTCAACATCTATGAGTGCTATCTGTCCCTTCTCAGCAGGCATCTTTTTATCTATGGGGTCTCTTACCATTACACCTATTATATCTAGTTTTGCAGTGGCAAGCTCAAGTGACTTTTTGAGGTCGTCCGATGCCCCTATAAAATCGGATACGACAAACACCAGGCTCCTTTCTTTGACCACCTCACTTAAAAAATTTATGGCCTGCCTTAGATTTTTCCTTCCCCCATAGTTCCGGGGGTTTGCCAGTATCTCTGAAAATTTATAGAATTGTTTCACGCCCCCTTTAGGCGGCGCATCCTTTATTATTTTGTCGTTGAACAATGCATACCCTACCTTGTCCCCTGTTTTAAGTATGGCATAAGTTAAACAAGAGGCAAATTCGGCAGCATACTCGCATTTTAGCTTGGATATCGAAGCAAAAGCCATGCTCTCGCTTGCATCGACAAGAAAAAATACGTCCAGGTTTCTTTCTTCGATGAATTCCTTGACTAAAAGCTGGTTGCTTCTGATGCTTGCTTTCCAGTCGATCAATTTGGCATCGCTGGATGGAGAGTAATTCCTATACTCCAGGAATTCAAGCCCTTTTCCCTTAAAGACGCTCTTGTAGTTGCCAAGGAAATCTGTATTTACAAGACCTCTTGTAAAAATCTCTAGTCTTTTCAGGCCTATTTCTAAGCTGACTTTTAGCCTTGCCATCAGGGTATCGGTATCTTTGAAAGGATCTCCTTGATTATATCATCTGTAGTTATTTTTTCAGCCTCGCCCTTGTAGTTTAATATTATCCTATGGCGAAGCACATCAGGAGCAACACTCTTTATATGTTCAGGTAGGACATAATTGCTGCTATTGAGAAGCGCTTCTGCCTTGCCTCCGATAAATAAGTTTATGCTTGCTCGCGGAGAAGCACCAAGCTCGATGTATTTTCCAAGTTTGATATCATACTCTTGAGGCTTTCTTGTCGCAGTCACGATGTCGATTATGTAGTCTTTTATCTTTTCAGTATGGCCTACCCTTTTTGCAGCATCCTGCATTTTTAAAAGGTCTGATTGATTTATTACCGGCTTGATGCCAAAATCCTCGAATTTGAGCATGTTGACGTTCTGTTCAAGTATTATCTTCTCCTCGTTTTTCTTAGGATATGACATATACAGCTTAAAAAGAAACCTGTCGACCTGTGCTTCAGGCAAAGGATAAACGCCGCTTGATTCTATTGGATTGTTGCTTGCCATCACAAAAAACGGCTCTTCGAGCAGGTAGGTTTGTTTTCCTATGGTCACTTGCTTTTCCTGCATAGCCTCAAGCAGGGCGGACTGGGTCTTTGGGGGAGCCCTGTTTATCTCATCAGCGATAACAAAGTTTGCAAAGATAGGCCCCTTTACAGTATAAAATCCTTTTTTGCTGTCATAAGCGGTGATGCCTGTTATGTCTGTTGGAAGAAGGTCAACTGTAAATTGTATCCTTGAGAACTTGCAGTTTGTTGTTTGTGAAAGCGCCCTGATAAGAAGGGTTTTTGCAACCCCTGGCACTCCTTCGATTATGACATGGCCTTTTGCTACAAGGCCTCTTAAGATGCCATTGACAACATTATCCTGTCCGACAACTGCTTTGCTTATCTGCTCTTTTATCTTTTTGACCTTACCTGTATATGTCTTTATCTCATCTGCGCTCACAATGGCCATGGTTTTTTAACCAAAAAGGTACTATAAAAATGTTTGCACAAAAACAAAATTTGTCGTATCCCGAAACTATTTCCTTTCGATGACTTAATTCGTTTCATGTTTATATAACCTCTGCCTGGATCGCAGGCATTTTCCTGATAAATGCCTCTTGCGGCGTCTCAAGGATCTCAAACTTGAGGCTCCTATGCGGGCGCATCTCATTATACCAATGGCAGAACTCTTCTAGCGACTTAAAGGCATGCCGATGCTTATCATATGTCTCAAACCACTTCTCTACTTTGCCATTGCTCTGTGGATGTTTAATCCTACAGAGGATTTGATTGATTCCCTTGCTGTCAAGATACTCCTTAAATCTTGAGTTGCCATCAGTATTGTTTGCCACAAATTGAGCACCATGATCAGAGATGCATTGTTTTATCCTGCCATGCTTGCAGGCCATCTCCATGCCCTGAATTGATGCATCAGTCGTTGGGCTTGAGCACTCGATGATTGCAAGAAGCTTCCTACTGGCATCGTCAATAACTGCAAATACCCAAACTTTGCCGTCATAATGCCAATCGATATGCACTGCGGTTAAGCTATGCCTCCTTTGGTAGCGTATCCAGTCTTTTTTTCGGATATCCTTCTTGCTCTTCCTCTTGGCATATCCCAGCTCGACCAGAATCCGATGGATCCGGTTATGGCCTATATGCTTGCCATAATCCCTGTCAATAAGACGCTCTAGTGTGTCAGCAGACACCCTATATTTTTGATACGCCTCTTTGACTGTATCTATTTCCCATCCTTCGATGAGTTTAGAGGGCCTTCCATTTGTCTTGCCGATCTCCGGCATAAGCCCGGTAGTCTCATAGCATCGCATGACTTGGTTTACCCTGCGTATGCTTATACCAGCGATCTTTCTGACCTGATATGTTGTCCAACCATCATTTTTCCTTCTTATAGTCTCCACAAGCTTCCCTCGGGTGAGTTTCATACTCCAAAGAAACTCACCGTAGGGAAATAGTTTCGGGATAACACACACAAAAACAAAATTTTTAAAGGATATGGGTGTTTATTATCCTATGGATAAAAAAGAGGTCCTAATAGCTCTGATTATCTTGCTCGCAGTTGTCTTGGTTGCAAAAAACCTGCAAGAAAAAAAAGCAGTCCTGGAACCAAAAAAGGATATAGCCTATGGCGATGAATGCGCAAAGGATGAGGATTGTGGTTATACTATAAAAGAATGCGGTAAAGCACCGAGCGCCAGCTGTCAAAATAGCTGCGTCAGGGGAAGATGCATGGACTGCATAGCATTATGCAAGGAAAGGCCTGCATGTGGTATCTGTCCTCAAACTATTAAAGTCTGCCCTGATGGCAGCACCTCAAAGTGCTCAAACTACTGTGATGCAGCTGGCAGCTGCACCAGGTGTGAGCCTGCTTGTAGGCAGCCTCAGCGATGCCATAACGAGACATGCACAGATACTATAAAGCTGTGCAGTGATGGAACCCTCGCCAGTTGTAAGAATTACTGTTATTTGGATAAGTGCAGCAGATGCACCCCTGATTGCAACAGGCCCTTGCCTCAAATCTCCCCTTATATTGAACAAGCGATAGGTCCTGATGCTGCTGCTGTATCATGCGAGGAAGAATATGTCTCCACCGGGACCAGTCTAGGTAGGATTGACATACCTCAAGGGTATACCTCAGTGATAGACCCTTTCACTGTAACCTCTGACGGGCCTCTTGATCTCACATTAAATATTCCTGATACCTACATAGACATCCAAGCACTAAGATGCAGAAAAGAACAGTGCAGCAACATAGGGCTAAGGCCTGCAGTAGACTTCAGCTGTTCAAAGAACTCAAGGCTAAAGAAGGACGAATATTATGAGCCGCAATGGCTGCCTATCAACATAAGTGAGAAAAAATTCAGGGTTTTGCCAGATGTTGAGATAAAGCACGAAGGATATATACTAAAGTTCAGAGGTGATTTCGATAGCTTCTATATCACTATTTCTATGCCAAGAGGGGGGGTGCGCGAGGCAATAAATCCTGCATTAAGGATAACAGGTACTCCTTTGACGATAAGTGTCCAGGATAAAGCCAAAAACCTTGATGCGACTATAACTATGCCTTATTCAGATATAGAGGGTTTTGACGAGGCTTCGCTTGGCATTTATTTAGCATCAAAAGATGGATGGGAATATGTGGGAGGGGTTGCTAACAAAGAGGATAAGACTATCACCGCACCCATAACCGGCATCCACAGGTTCTTGGATAACCAAAGTGGCCTCCAGGTTGCTGTCATGGGTGTGATTTGCATCTCCTGCTATGAATCATCTATGGAAAAAGTCTATCAGCCAAAGGAGGTAAGCAAGGATGCAGTCATCCTGGTCCATGGGTTTAACCCTCAGCCTGATTCATATAAAGCCCTCATCGATGAGATAAGGCTGACAGGCCAAAAGTTTGATGTTCTCACCTACAATTATCCTTCATCGAGGCTGATTAAGGAAAATGCAAGGGACTTTATGTCTCTGATAGAAAAAAACAGTGCACCATATGACAGGCTGGATATAGTTGCACATTCGCTTGGCGGCCTTATCGCACAGCAGGCGCTGTACGACACATTTAAGGAAAATGAAAACGCTGAAAAATATTTATACCTGAAGAAAGTTAGAAAAGTGGTTCTTATAGGCACGCCAAACGAGGGCTCTCCTGTTGCTGAAGTTTACAAAAACCTTTTTGTGAATCTTGTAAACGAGGATTGGAACATATTGCACAACCCAGGAAGCCCAGTGCTAGATGAGCTGGCAAAGGGGCTCATAATCCCCAGGGTGCCAGGGATAGATTACAATGTTGTGGCAGGCGCAAAGCCATATCTTTTTAACCTCCCTCTTTTTAAGGAAACAAATGATGGTATCCTCACTGTCCTATCTGCTGCGCATGTTGGAGATGGCTATATCCAAGATAGGTGCAAGAACTATTGGGAACTCAACCTTACCCATACTGAACTGACAGATGCTCCCTTGGCAAGAATGGTCATCGGAAAAATAATCTCAGAGCAGACTAAGGCGACGCTTGGGCATAACAGGTTTTATGGTCTTGCTGTACAGGATAGCACTGCAGGCGACTCTTATGTGATCATCGGCCGGAAGATAAGCAAGGAAGAGGTGTATGATGAGGCCGGTTGCAGCTGCGGAAACGGCATTTGTGGCCAGGGTGAAGATGAGGCAAACTGCCCCTATGATTGCACCCCCTTGCCCAGGGATAGAAATAATGTGGTTGCCTTAGCAGTGATAATAAGCTTATGTATCATTGTTCCGTTACTCTATATATTTAAGAAAAGATGCGTATAATGCAGAATTGTTGAGTAATAATGAGATAGGGAATGCGGGCTACCCCATACGCTAAAGCTAGGGGTTTCTACCGCCCGCATTCAAAAGTTAACCTAATGTCTCTTGCATCTCACGTGTCCGCTTCCATTGATTGCCTCTGCTCTGGTCAATGTACTTTCTGACTGCCTCTGCGCTGACATTTCCAACACTTCGGTAGAATATGCCTCTGCTCCATAAGCGAGGATATCTGCGCAAGGAAGGGATTTTGCTCCTAATGTAATTAGAACTGCCTCCTTTAATTATTGCACACACCTTCAAGATTGACTTCCTTGGCGGGCATGAAATAAAAAGGTGCACATGGTCAGGCATGACTTCATAAGTAAACAACTCAATCTTGTTGTTAGTGCATGTCTGTTTTATTCCCGCTTCACACAACCTCTTTGTCAATTCGTACTGAAAGACAGGATACCTTGCCCTTGGAACAAGAACAACATGGTACCAATTTTGGCCTTTGCTGTGCGAAAGGCTTTTTAACTCAGAGTTTACACTACTCATTTGAAACACCTCATATTCGTTTTTCTGTCACAGAGAAACGAGTATGAGCCTCATACTTACACCTAATTCGCTGTGCAAACATATCAGATGATAGGTAGAAGAAAAAGTTTTTGCCTGCTCCTTCGGAGATGTTCGGCTCACCTCGAGCTGAAGCATTAAACTAAAGCGAGGATTCGCCGAACCGAATTATTTAAATACTCTAAATCTAAAAAATGGATTATAGATGGGTATATTCCCCAAGCCAAAAAAAGAGGTAGATAGAAAGCTATTGCTTATCAAGGTAGCTTTGTCTAAACTGAGTTATCTTGAAAAAAAGAAGTTCACTAAAAGCACGATAGAAGACCTTAACTGGATCCTGAAAGTTTTCTTTAAGAACTATTTTGGCATCAAAGGAGAAGTCACTTATACCGAGCTTATAGAAAAGATAGACAGCCGGCTGATAGATGAAGACGTCAAAAGAAGGATAGGAGACCTGTTCAACTTTTTTATAGGCGCCAAATATAAAAGCATTAAATATACCTCCAAGGATGTAAGAGAAAAGCTTGAAGAAGGAAAGAACATAATAAAATGCCTGCATGAGCTTTCCTCTTCACCTATGTTTGAAGAAGAGCATCACCTCTTTGGAAGGATTGCAGGCTTTACTGATTCTATCATACAAAAAAGGCTTGAGCTAAAAGAGAAAGCAGAAGTTCAAAGGTTAAGGGACGTCGAAAAACAAAGAAAAAAATATATGCGCAGTGAAAAAAAGCTTGCCTTAAAAGAAGCAAGGCAAAAGAAGAGAGAGGAAGAAAGGAAATTCAAGGAAAAGCATAGTCAGGAAGCAGCCGATGGAGAGCTCAAAGGTGTAAAAACTGAGCCTGGAAAATTAATCGTAGGTATACCCCATGCAAGCGAAAGGCAAGATTCTTTAGCTCAAGGGGAAAAAATTATGGCACATCAAGAACAGATAAAGCGAAAACAAGAGCAGATAAGGTTTATAGAAGAAAGGATGATTCAAAGGCAAGAAGAACTAAGGCAAAGAGAGCTGGAAAGGTTGCAGAAAGAGGAAATGAAGATAAGGCAGATAAACGAGAAAAGATGGGAAAAAGGGATACAATTATTTTTAGGTAAGGAAGATGAAGAGGCAAAAAAAGATCTATTGATAACGCAAAGGCAGGAAGAGCTTGAAAGGTTGAAGGCAGATAAAAACAGGTTAGAAGCGCAGAAAAATGAGATTTCTATGGGGCTATATACACCAAGAGACACAGGGATCTCCAAGTTGCTAAACCAAAAGATAAGTGATCTTGTCAGGTGCTCAAAAAACAGGCCAAACCAGGGATTGCTTATCGATGATGATCATTTCGATCAGGAGTTTAGCAGACAAGATAGCAAGAAATTTGATGAAAAAAGCATAGAAGCGCTCCAAAGGGCAAAGTTAGATGCACAAGAAGGAAAAGTAAGGCAAAGTCTGGATAATGTTGAGCAAAAACAGCAGCAGTGGCTTGAACAGCAAACGATGATAATTGCCATAAGAAAGCAGCAGGAACAACTTAAGGCAGATAGGCTTAGGTTAGAAAACCAGCTTAATGCTGAGAAAGAAGCAGAAAGGTCTTTGAGAAATGAGCATACTAAACAGGATTGGCTGGATAAGCAAAGGTTTTTACTCGATAAGAAAAAGCACGAAGAAGAGCTGAAGAAAGATAGGCTTAGATTAAGAAACTTACTCAAGGTCGAAGAAGAGAAAAGTACCGAGCACAAAAAGCAGGATTGGCTTGATGTTCAAAAGTTTTTACTGGATAAAAAAGAGCATGAAGAAGAGCTGAAGAAAGATAGGCTTAGGTTAAGAAGTCTGATTAAGGCTCAAAGAGAAGCAGAAAGGAATAGGCGAGATGAGCAGAAAAAGCAGGATTGGCTTGATAAGCAGAGATTTTTGCTTGATAAGAAAAAGCACGAAGAAGAGCTGAAGAAAGATAGGCTTAGGTTAGAAAACCAGCTTAAGGCTGAAAAGGAAGAGAAGATAAATCTTAAAGTTGAGGAAAGAGAGCAAAAGAGGCTTGAGCGGCAGAAAGAGTGGTTTGCCTTCATTTCAAGCGTTAGGCATTACTTTAAGAACCTAAGAAAAAAAGAGCCCTCTGAGGTAAGCGATGAAAAAGATATTCAGATAGAAGAGCCTCAGTCTATCCCAAGAAGCCAGGAGCAAATAAAAAAACCCCTCTCTTTGATAAAGAGCAAGGATTATACCCCAAATATAGCTCCGATAAATCATGATTTAAAAAAGGCAAAGAAGATATATGCTAAGATAGCTTATTTATATAATACTCTGGAGAATACTGATAAAGTGAAGATATATAAGGAGATAAAAAAGCTTCAAGAGGATATTAAAGAGACAGAAAACATGGTCTCTGCTTTGCTCTGATCGCTCAAAAATGGGTGCATACCCCCGAGCTGCGCCTCGATTCACCCCATTTGGGAGGCTTAAAACACCAGTATTCCGCCTATAAGGTAGTCAAATGAAATTCTGCGTCATAAAAAACGCAAAGCGTCTTTTGGTGCCAGGAATACCTTGCATTTCTTAGCAGCTCAAAAACTACCTCTTTGAGGGAATTCTGAGCATCAAAAACAACTAGCAAAGAACTTAACGATAGGTGATTTTCGGCAGATGCTGTGCTTGCTTTTGCAGGGGTTTTTATTTACCTTTTCCATAAGCCCCTTACCTTTTTCTCATCGCTGAAAAAATGTCTCCTTTTCATGGAGGTTTTGGGCCGGACATTAGTAAACGTTCTCCTAGGGGAGGTATATGGCTTGGATCTTGTTTTCCTTATCCTTCCGATAGAGTATTTGCCTGCAAAAAATATTATCAATGCCAAGACAGATATTAGGGAGATAACCGGGATATAGAACTCCCTTTTTAGCCTGGGTGAAGGCAGTTCAGGCGTAGGCTGCTCTACCCTTGTCGAGACGAGGTCTCTGCATGAGTTTATTGCAGCTTCAAGTATATTCTGGGCTTTTTGGAAATTTGATTCCTTCAGGGCGATTGATGCTTTGTCTACCAGCTCTTGGAGTTCAAGGCATTCTGGATTTTCTTTTAATAGGTCATAGGCAAAGACGATCCTGTCCCTTATTTCCCTTGCTATCTCCACATTCTTTTCCAGAAGGTCTATGTAGATTTTCATCGTGGACTTAACCGTGGGATTTTTGGATGTTGCGGTCACAACTATCTCCTTTCTGCCCGCCTCCGAATGGGAAGTTATTATCAGTGTTGCCTTCTGCGTCTCACCTGGTAGCATCCTCCCTAGTTCATCCTCACTGAATGCAAGGGTTATATCAGTGGCATTCGTGCTTGCGTTAAGAGTTATATCCTCAAGTGGAAGTTCACCCGTATTCCTGATATATACAGGTATATTTATCTGGTCCTTGGGATAGATTATCGAAGGAGGTATGCTTGAGAGTTCCATCGAAGCGACCTTTGTCACTTCCTTGATAGCTCCACCTCCCCCGCCTCCTCCGCCCCCGCCGGCTGAGGGGGTCGTCACTGTCTGTGTCCTTATGCTTTCCACTACAGCAAATATGCTTAAGTTGGTTGTCGAAAAACTGATAAGGTTGCTCACCGTATCTGTTGAGGCAGAAAGCTCTGCCCATGTGCAGTTAGTATGGTTGCTGCACTTAAAGACCTCCAGGTTGTCTTCATTCGTGATACTTCCTGTGAGATTTGAGTAATTATACACAAAATCAACCCTTGCAAATGCAGCTGAAGAGTTCACCTGAATCTGGTCTATGTTGGTCCTGTCTGCCGGCGCGCTAAGTGTATCTTCGATGTCTGAAAACTCAAGTATTGACATCGAACGGTTTATGGTTGCATTGACAAGGGTAATCTCCGTATTGTTTGCATCAACTTTTATATTGTACTTCCCTAAAGGCACACTAACAGTAAGGTTTCTTCCCCCTTGGGCTATTATGCTGTTGGTGACAATATCCTGTAAAGTAATATTAAGTATGTTAGATGCAGTCAGGGTCAATACCTCCTCCTGCCTGGCATGGAATATGGCAGTCCTTGCAGAACTAAGGTAATCAGCGTTTATCACCGTCAGGTTTATAAGGAAATCTGCCTCCTCTGTAGGTATAAAGGTATAATTATATTGGTATAACAAACCCTGAGAGGATGAAGAATCGGCGCTTAAGGCTGTTGAGTTTATTTTCATGTTAATAGTCCTGACAGAGGGATAGGTGCTGACAGTCACCGAGATGTTTTGCGCCTTGTTGACCCCTATGTAGGTTAGATATGTCAGGTTAGTTATCTCT
>DASRUK010000185.1:0-18529 GCA_035655475.1 Candidatus Nanoarchaeia archaeon | reverse complement strand
GCAAAACTAAAAATACAAAAGCCTAGATCCCGCAATCTTTATAAATCAAACTCTGTTCCGAAAGGATGCAATGGGCCCGTAGCTTAGCCTGGCTTGAGCGCACGACTGATACGCTTTTGGCTAAGACATCGTGAGGAAAATTTCCCGATAAAGGTCCGGAGTTCGAATCTCCGCGGGCCCACCATTTTCTAATGATTTATATACCTCTAGGTGCTGTTTATACGAGAATGAACAAGAGATGGTATGCCCTCATCATAACGGCCTTTTGCCTAGCCGTACTGGGATTATACATCAATTATAAGATTTCGCTGTCAAGGCCGCAGGGAAGTATAACACTGTCCCTGCCCTTTTCTCCTGAGGACGAGCCAACTGGCATGATGCCTGCAGGAGAGCAGGTCATGCATAACTTCTACCTAGGTCACCCTGGTGTTGATTTTAACTGGCGCCATGAGGCTTTTATCATCGCTTCAGCTAATGCTACTGTTAGGAAAATTGAGAGCAGGAACAATCAATGGGACATAGAAACAGTCAGCGGAGATTATGCTATAAGGTATACAGAGCTTGGCGATTATAACAGAGATCTAAGGGAAGGGACCCAGATAAAAAAGGGGGATCTCATCGGCACTACAAACTGCGGCAAAGTAGACGAAGGATTAAACTGCATGGTCCATTTTGAGTTTGCCTCACGGCTTTCAATCCGTTATCCTTGGCTTGAAAGGCTATGCCCTTATACGTACTTTGACAGCATATCAAAGGAGAGGATAGACCAGATATGGAACGAATCTGACTGGGTAGAAATGAAAACAATGTATCCAGAGATATGCAGCGGCGGCTATAAAGGCAGAGACAGCATCCAGGATGCGCTCAGGATAGATGCGGAAAAAAAGTTTAAGTTCAATAAATCAGTCATAGATGAGTACAACAGGCTAAGGGAAGCAGATTATCAAAGAAGGCTTCAACTAAAATAAAACCTATCCTAGACTTTTGCACTTATCGACGACAAGCAAAAACAATAAAAAACAGAACTGAAAATAGGCTCTCAGGAGCCATATAGGCGAAATATTGAGCTTTTAGCCATTTTAGCAAAACTAAAAATACAAAAGCCTAGCTATCTTAATGTTTATATACCCATATTTCTTTAGCACATAAAAGGTGATAATATGAAAAAGATCGCTATTGTCTTACTTATGGCCAGTGCATTAGGATTAATCACTGCATGCCAACCTAAGGCGTGTCCTGAGGATGCAAAAGTCTGTCCGGATGGAACAACTGTTGGAAGAGAAGGGCCAAACTGCGAGTTTCCTGAATGTCCGGGTGGTGACGCGCAGTTACCTAATCCTGCTTCTGTCTTTTGTGAAGAGCAGGGCGGCAAAGTTGAGATTGTGAATGAAGCTGGTGGGCAGAGAGGGATATGTGTGCTTGCGGATGGAACAAGGTGCGATGAGTGGGCTTACTTCAGAGGGGAATGTCCTGAATGCGGAGAATGCCCTCAGCTTTCACCTGCTCCGCCTCATTGCCCTGATGGTGTAGTAGTTCCAGGTGGCAAGGATAAGTGCGGATGCACTCTTCCTGCCCAATGCGTTGAGAAGAACGTATGCACTGCTGAGTCAAGGGAAGGAGAGTTTTGCACAAAAGAGTATAGGCCTGTGTGCGGATGGTTTAATGAAAGCATAAAATGCATAGCTTATCCTTGCGCCATAACTGCTTCAAACCCATGCGAGGCTTGCCATAATCCGCAGGTTGAGTATTGGACAGAAGGAGAGTGCCCTGAGGTAAGCAAGTAAATTAACGCAATAGCATCTCTTTTAGAGCAATGTCTGGATTATGATATCTTTTTCTTTCTTTTATCTGCTTAAACTGTATCGCCTGCTTTGGACACCATTGCAGACATGCCATGCATTGCTCACAACCATGACCCCAAACAGGTTTTTTGTCCTTGAGAGTTAAATTGTTGACAGGGCATAGCTCAGCACAAGTACCGCAACCATTACAGTTATCGTCAACCCAGAAATTCTTATCTGCTGCTTTCATATTTTTCATCATCTTTTTATAAAGAAATTTTCCCAAGAGTGAATTGACCAGGAAATTGCTTTTGGAAAGCTTACTTATCTTCTTCTGTTGGACAATCTTTACTATATCCAATACTGCCTCTTCAGCCTTATCAAACATTTTCTTTTGTTTTTCAAGTGGCTTTGCCCCGTACAAGGGAAAGTAGTTTCCCGGCATCCTGATTCCAAAGCCTGCTGAGAGCACCTGCTTGTTTGACTTGAGAATATCTTTAAGCTGTATGATGGAATTTCCAACCATACCGCCAAATGTGGCAACTCCAAAATAATAGGAGTCAGATTTGAGCTGCTTTGAGAAGTTAGCCACAATAGATGGCAAGCCCCAACAATAGACTGGGAAGACTATACCTGTTATCTCTGCTTGTTCAAGAGGTTTATCTTTTTGGGCTGCCACGGACAGTAATTTTGCGTCAAGTTTTTCTGCAATCTTTTTTGCTATGCTCAACGAATTACCTGTACCTGAAAAATGATAGATTATCGCCTTTTGTTTCATATTGCTCACCTTAGGGTATGCCCAATTAGTACCATATAAATGATTTTTGCTTGAAAAAAAGCGCCCCAGAGCAGACTCGAACTGCTGACCTCGTGATCTCTTCACTTCGTTCGTGCGCATTTGCACTTCGTGAAATGTAACAGTCACGCGCTCTCTATAGTCTTCTTATGATGGCATAAGAAAATACCTACTAAGCTACTGGGGCTTAGAAGTTCTTAGAACTCATATTTTATTTATAAGCCTTTCTATCAAAAGATTTTATGGTTAAGCGGTAAAAAATTACAACAACAATGGACTCAAACACGGATTTTCCTCTTGAAATGTCAGAAACCGCCACTTGCCTGAGCTGGGAGTGAGAGGTCGGTTTCTCTAGCATGCTCAAGAACGCTTTTGCGGTTCTTGACAAATCCTATGCCAAAAGGAAAAAACCACACTTTAGTATGGTTTTTCCCTCTTTTAGGCAGTTTTCGTCCAAGTTGTTATTTTTTACGGAACTTTATGTATGCCATAAATGCAAAGATAGCAAACAAGACAGCAAAGGGCAAGATATAGAATCCATAAGAGGCCCTGGAGATGCTCAGTTTTTCTTCCACCAAGGGAACTTCTAATATAGTATAATTCCTTGGGTTTGAGATGACAATCTTTTCTGCCCTTTCATCATAGGGAAAGACAAGGGCAAAGTCTGTCTCGTTTAGGATGACCATACCTCCTGACAATGTCTTTAGAAGAGGGTCGCTCATATCGAAATAAAGCTTTAATGGAATATCGAACCTGAAGGAAGCAAGCTCTTTATCGTCAAATGAAAGCAACTCTGCCTTGTAGCCATCTTCCGGCTCTAGTTTGTAGTCCGGGGCATAGCCAAACTTTATGGTCTTTTCCTTGTATGTGACAAGACCATCGTCGTAGTTGAAGTTTGCGATGATGACCCTGCTTTCCTGCACTTCTGCAAGTGCCAATGGTGCGAGCAGCAATAAAATTATCAGCGATTTAATCATAGTGAGACAACCTCTCCAACAATATCTTTTCGTTTAGCGGTCCAAAATTTTTTACGTCTAGCTTACGCATCAATGAGTCTTCAGTAGACCTTGAAAACTTATCAAGAGAGCATCCTTTAAAGCAACCGGTGCCTTCTACTGTACTCCATTTGCCACATTCAGGTGGATAATCGCAGTTTGGATAATCGCTTGGATCAAACTTTATGCTTTTGTAATATTTTTCATCAACATACTCATCGGCAAGGTTTCCAAAGATATGGCCAAATTCATGGAGAACGACTAGCTTGTGGGGATCTGCGGTGTTTATCTTTGCCATGTTTGAGACTGCACTTGACCTTACTTGGCTTAATATGTCTAACACCTTGCTCCTATCTGCTAAAATGATGATATAATCATTTGGGCAGGAAGAAGCCAGTTTTTTTACCTCATACTCGCTGCACCTGATGTATTGGCTTATCTCACAATTTAACTGATCAAGCTTATCAATCCGGTAAAAGTTTATATTGCTTGTGTTGAAGGGTTCTGTCGATTGGAAGAGATCAATATATGTTGCTACGTCATTCCTAAAGTCTTCAAATTTGTTATAGCCATAAGCAAGGAAGACGATGTTTATTGAGTTATTGCTGTTGTATAATACAGATACACAGTCGATGTTTTTGTCTGAGGGCCTGAATGTACCAAGCCGTGTGATATTACCATTACTTGTGAGGCTCAGCCTTAACACGCTGTTTACAGGCTCAAGGCAAAGAGGGTTTTCCTCCAGCTCAAAGCCTTCTATCTCGATAGGTGAGAATTTTTCAAAGGGCTCAAAGAAAATAGTCTTGTCTTCATATTTATTTATCTGTGGATTAAGATTTTCCTTTACTAACGGAGATATCGCTTTTGTTTTGTCTATGAAGCAAACCGATCGTATACTGGGGCTTAGGGCAAAACTTTTTTCGTCAACTGTGCCATAATTATAGGCAGCCTGCTTTTTTATGGAATTAGCAAGGGTCTTTTGGAAGTTTAGGAGCTGCAGCTTATCTTCTGTGCTTGCCAATTTTATTATCTGGACAGCGCCGTAGGATAGCAGGGTTATAGATACAATGGCGATAAAGGCATACAATAAAGGATGAGCGAGCTGAGCTTTTCTCATTATTTACTTTTCTTGCTCAAAGATATTTAAATTTAGCTGTTTATGGTTCTGTATCCACTTCTGCGGTTATGCTTCTTAGCATATGGCCTGTGACCTTGACTGTGCAGTATTGGTTTAATGGCAGGCGCTGTTTTATCCCGATTATCAGCGGATAAGAGCCGACCTGCCTTGCAAATGTGGTGTTGCCATCATATATCTCTGTCCTTACCTGAGAGAGCTGCGAGCCTATCGGAACTATCTTGTTTAGCATAGGCAGGTCGATATTCTGCCTTATATCGTTTCGCCATTTCCAATAGAACCTGCGGTTTTTTCTTAGGAACTTGTTGCCTGCTTCTTTGTATAAGGGGGTGTTTTCAAATATAGTCACCTGCCTTATGTTTATCCTTCTAAGCAAGAGGTTTTCATCAAGGATCCTTTTTAGCCAGGCCATGTTTTCCTTGTGGGTGTTTTTGGTCTCGCCTTTCAGGCCAAAAAGGATGTTTATCCCTGGAAGGAATATAGGCATACCGTTTGGACCTCTTTTGCTGCCATATTTGTTAAGGGTTTTGACTGCCTCGTATGACTCTTCAGGTGTTGAGTTGAGGCAGTTTTCCTTGCAGACTTCCCTGTCAAAGCTTTCGACACCGAATGCTGCGATGTTTCCTTCTGTGCAGTATTTGACAATCGCTTTTGTCAGTTCGATACCCTTTTCTGAATTGACGCTCTGAGGGTTGACGTTGTCTATGTGAAGGACATCTATTTCAGGGCATGACGAGCGTATGTCTTTTAGCAGGGCGGCTGCATCTGGCAGCATGTAGAAGTCAGATTGCTTGCCGAGCCTAAAATGCCTTATGCCCAAATCGTAGAATGTCTTTATCTCTTTTAGGATATCTTTGTTCTGCCTGAACTCAAGCTTGTGCTTTATCGGCTCTGTGCAGAAGCTGCAAGCTTTTTTTCTTGAACAGCCATGGCCTGTCTCTATCTCAATTATCCTTAAACTAGGAATCTGGGAGATAATATTTGCTCCCTTTACCCCATAATCTGCTATCTCTTCATAGCTGAAATTGAGAAGTTCATTTTTTTGGAAAACTCCTTTTTTCTCTTTTTCGAAGAATCTTCCTCCTTCAAGCTGGGTGCCAAAAATTGCCGGACCTGTAAGTATCTTTTCGCAATCCAGGTCAGAGATCAATGCTTCAACTTCATCCAATGTGCCAGGTATCGCTGAAAGGTATTTTCCAGGGGTATGAACGCCAAGGATGATGAAAAGCCGGGTAGTGTTTTTTAGAATGTCCTTGATCCTGTTTATGTTACTGGTAAGGTTGTATATCTTTATGTTTGACTTGTGAGATATCTCTTTCTTTTTTTCGTCTAAATTGTAGTACTTGAGATATCTCAAATCATCTATTGTCAGGTAGACGGGGTCATCTAAATAACCTGCCAAGTACCTGGGGTAAGTGCCGAGGTATGGGGGAACTCCAAGGCCTGCCGGCTCATCTGTATAACAATCAAGTATGGTGTCCATCTTACTTCTTCAAAAGCCTGATATCCTTGGCAAGGTAAGTTGCAACTGTGGCATAGGCGAAAAATACAAGAATCAAACTAAAAACAAGCTTATACTGGAAATCAATCAAATAGGCGATTCCAGTTAGGTATGCAAAGGCTATAGCCAGCTTTCCCATTATAGTGGGGTTTGTTGAGTTTCCTTTTTTGACGTAAATAATCTTTGCAAGCGCACAAAGGATGAATGCAACGAATAAGGCGATGGTAATATAGAACGGGATCATTCCCCTGATTATCGTAAAAGTAAGAAGGGTAGAGAAAACGACCAGGTTGTCTGCTGTCGTGTCAAGAAGAGCGCCAATCTTTGTCTTTTGGTTTGTCAGCCTTGCGGAAATCCCGTCCAATGCATCACTTAGCGACATGGCGGCAAAAATCAAGACAGCCCATGCATCCTTGTTATATACCAACGATAGGATGAAAAATGGGATGCAAACTATACGGAAGAGCGTGATAAAATTAGGTATAGTTATTATTTCCTCGTTATTCATTTTCCTTCAACATCGACCTTGCGTTGTAAAAATAGACGATGCCTGAGATTACCGTGATAATCGTCGCTGTCAGGATGAAATAATAGAAGAACGGGAAATTTATCATAACAGCCACAATCGCCACAATCTGCGAGAAAGTCTTTACTTTTCCCCAGCCTGTCGCTTCCATGGTGGTTCCTTTTGATTGAGCGACAAGCCTTAAGCCTGTGACTGCAAATTCCCTTGCGATTATGACAAAGGCCATCCATTCAGGGATACCTCTTTTTATCAGGAAGATAAGGGCTGCTGAGATAAGGAGCTTGTCTGCAAGAGGATCCATCAGTTTTCCAAGCCTTGTGACCTGTTTTGTCTTTCTTGCAATATAGCCATCAAGTGCATCTGTTGCTGCAAGCAAGATGAAAATCGCCGCAGCTGCATAATCAAGATATTTGCTCCTAAAATATAGAAGGATGATGAGGACAGGGATGAGAAACATCCTCATCAATGTAATCCTGTTTGGAAGGTTCATAGATATGCTTTCGGAAATATATATTTAAATGTTATGGGGTAATCAGGCGCTTCCACTCATCGACCATCTCTTGGTCTTTATCTATGAGGATGGCTTCTACCAAATATTGTTCGTTGAAATTGACGATTGTTTCTATCATCGCTTCTGCGGCTTTTCTTTTTGGGACTTCGCCTTCGCCTGTGCCCATGCCAGGGATAGCTATCTTTTTTAGATGGCGCTCGTCTGCTGCCTCTAAAGCTGCCCATGTAGCTTCTTTGACATTGCTTGCGTCTATCTTTTCTGCCGGCTGGGCCATAGTGGGCGAGTGGATGATATAGCTTGCTTTTAGAGTTCCTGCTGTGGTCAAGATGGCATGGCCAATGGGGATAGGAGCATGGCTTATTGCCTCTAATTCTATCTCCTCTCCGCCTGCTTCTTTGAGCGCAGCTGCGACACCACCACCCATATAGCCATAGGAATTGGCAGGGTTTACTATGCCATCAACACATAATCCTGTGATGTCTCCTTGCATAATGGTTATTTTCATGAGGGAGAAAAGAAAGAGGTTGATAGTTAAAAAGGTAGGGGTTAAGGTAAACCTTACCTTAAAATAGGCAACATATTCTCAAGCTCAGAGGCCATATACTTTATCATAAGGTAATAATTCCCTTTTTGTCCTTTAATCAGAGCGTTGTAATATCTTTTTTTATTCTTGTCCTGGATGATCAGCGGCGGATATCCTTTCCTTGACAAAGTGTGATTGAGCAAAAGCCTTCCTACTCTCCCATTGCCATCGAAGAATGGATGAATCCTTTCAAATGTGCAATGAAACTGCGCTGTGAGCTCAAGCGGATGAAGCTTGTTTTTGTTTTTATTGTACCATGCAAGCAAGTTTTTTATCTCTAAAGATATCAGTTTGCAGTTCAAGCCAACCATATCTCCAACCATAACACCAGCTGTCCTGTAAGCTCCTGCATCTTCTGAAATTCCCTCTTTAAGTATCCTATGCAGTGACAAGATAAGAGATTCATCGATGTCTTTTTTATATCCCTTTGAAAAAAGATAAACTTTTTTTAGGTTTTCAGTCTCCTTGACATCCCTAATAGTCTTGTTGCCTGGAACTATTCCATGGTTAAGCAGCAGGTTAGTATCCTTATAAGTTAACCTTGAGCCCTCAATCCTGTTTGTATTGTACGTCAGCTGTGTGACAATCATCTCTTCAAATTGGGTTATCTCATCTTTTGAGCCTCTGGCCAGTTTTTTTCTATATGCCTTCTTAACTTCTGACAAAAACGGCTCGCTTTTTTCAAGAAACGATGCTAATATGGAATGCTCCTCCTCAAAAAGTTGAATGTCTTTTTTGCCTGGCTGGTTTAATCCAATGTATCTTTCAATATTCTTTCCATTTCTCACAGACTTTACAAGATAATAGTATAACTTACCATTAACTGATTTTCTTCTTACAAAAGCCATTAGTCATCACATTTAATTATTTTTTGGTAATTATTAAGAATTAGTCATCACAGGTATATAAGCCTTTCTTGGTCACTTATTTTCCAGGTATTCAAGCAGTTTCTTTACTGCTCTTCTTCTGAACTGTTTCAACTCGGCATAGTTATCCAGTTCACCGTAGGTTTTCTCTTTTCCTTCAGGGATAAAAATAGGGTCGTGGCCAAAGCCGTTTTTTCCCCTGATCTTTGCTGCAATCGTGCCTTTTTCTGTGCCAAGGAAGGAGACGGGTGCTTTTCCTGGCTCGCAGTATGCGACTGCTGACATGTACATCGCTTCCCTGCCTTTTTCTCCCTTCATAAGCTTGAGAATGCCTTTTAGCCCTATCCTTTTGTGAATGTATGAAGAGCATGTTCCTGGAAAGCCGTTCAGTGCTTTTATGAAAAGTCCTGAGTCTTCGACAACTATGGGCCTTTTAAATTTATCTGCGAGCTGCTTTGCCGACATCTGAGCTATCTCCTCTGGGTCGTCTGACCTTAGCTCAGGGTATTGCATCTCTATGTGCTCAACTTCCACCTTTGGCTCTAGAATCTGCCTGAATTCCTTGACCTTGCCCAGGTTAGAGGTGACGAAGTAGAGTTTCATCTATTAAGTTAAAGGAAATCTATTTAAATATCTTATTATCCCTTCTTACTGCTACTTTTATATAAAATATATAATTTATAGAAAGATTTAAAAGTAAAATGTGACTAATCTCTACCTAAGTGGTAACAAAAAATGGTATTAACCAATACATGCGAACCTATCAAATCAGATTATGAACAGGCCAAAGCAGAGGGAGGGCTGATCAGCCTAATAAAAAATTCTACCCTGCCCCCATTAGTGAGAGATTCCTCAGTAATTCTGTTTAGACAACTGGATAGGGCTTTGTATACAGAGCAAAACATTGCATTTCCTACGGTCGGGAGTCATACCATAAGCGCTCCTGTGCCTAGGCTGCAAGCGCTCAGAGATAATCCTTATTATATCCACTATATCCTGAGTGCTATCTGTGGTGTAGATGATGTGAAGGGCAAGCCCAATTCTCTAATACCTCCAGTAGAAAAAAAATATTCTAAGGTTAGGGGAGGGATTAATAGACTGTATGGAAAATTTGAGCATGAACTCAGAAGATCAAAGGAGTTTCCAGATATCAATAATCCTGAAGAAGATGAGCATATCAAGTGGTTTTTGCAGGAGTTTTATGATTGGAATGTCAGACCTGCGCTGACAGCTGCAAGAGTTGCCCGTGACAATAAGTTGATCACTCCTAAAAATAGTGAAGCATTTGATGATCTGATGGGTGTATACAGAACAGAGATGAGAAAAATCCACGGTGAGCTGGTAGGATTTAACGGGCTTGATGGCATCGCTCGTCCTGCTGCGGAGATACTCAAGAAAGCAGGAACTATCGATAATATGTTTACGAGCCAAGAATCATGGGAGAGAAAAATTGCTGTAAGCCTATATTCATCCGCATTCTTCTTAAATTACGTCGCACTTGATAGGGAAAGAGTGAAGAATGCTGCTTGAAAATCACTTACAAAGCTAAATCTATTTTAACATGTAATTCTTTTAGCTGCTTTTCGTCGACTTCTGAGGGTGAGCCTTCCATCAAGCTTTCTGCGGCCTTTGTCTTTGGGAATGCAATCACTTCCCTTATGGATTCGTTTCCTGTAAGAAGGGCTGAGAGCCTGTCTACGCCAAATGCAATGCCACCGTGAGGTGGAGCGCCGTATTTGAAAGCGTCCAGCAGGAATCCGAACTTATTCTGGGCTTCTTCTTCACGTATGCCTAAAAGCTTGAATATCTTTGATTGAAGCTCTCTTTTATGGATCCTGATAGATCCTCCGCCTATCTCTGTACCATTCAAGGTAAGGTCGTATGCTTTTGCCCTGACTTTCTCCGGATGGGATTCAAGATACTGGATGTCTTCATCCTTTGGCGATGTAAATGGGTGATGCACAGCAACATGGCGCTGCTCATCTTCGTCATATTCAAACAGCGGAAAGTCAGTTATCCAAAGGAATTTGAAAGTATCTTTTGGAATAAGGCCTAGCTTCTTTGCAAGATGGAGCCTTAGAAAACCAAGTGAGGTGTTTACAATAAAGTGCTTGTGGTCTGAGACAAACAATAACAGGTCTCCTTGTTTTGCCTGCAGCTTTTCTACCAATTCTTTTTGAATCTTCTCACTTAAGAATTTTACAATCGATGACTCTAGTCCTTTGTCTGTCACTTTTATCCATGCAAGGCCTTTTGCATCGTAAATCTTTACAAATTCTATGAGCTCATCAATATCTTTTCTTGACATCGGTGAATTTTTTACATTGATAGCTTTAACGATACCACCTGACTGGATATTATCTGTAAATACTTTGAAGTCAGAGCCTTTCATTATGTCTGTTACGTCTGTAAGTTCTAAATTGAATCTTATGTCAGGCTTGTCCGAGCCATACTTTCCCATAGCTTCCTGATAAGTCATCCTTTGGAACGGAATCTTTATGTCCTGGTTTAAAGTCTCTTTCCATATATGCTTCATCAATTCTTCATGGAGGGAGTAAATGTCCTCTTCGTCAATGAATGACATCTCGACATCTATCTGGGTGAATTCGGGCTGCCTGTCTGCCCTTAAGTCTTCATCCCTGAAGCATTTTACAACCTGCATGTAACGGTCAAAACCGCTTACCATGAGCAATTGCTTGAATAGTTGAGGGGATTGCGGAAGAGCAAAGAATTTTCCAGGGTTTACTCTTGACGGGACAAGATAGTCTCTTGCTCCCTCTGGTGTTGATTTTCCAAGCATTGGTGTCTCTATCTCTAAAAATCCATGCTTATCATAGAAATCCCTTACTGCTTTTACTGTCCTGTGCCTTAGCGCAATATTTGCCTGCATCCTTGGCTTTCTTAGATCAACATACCTGTATTTTAACCTCATGTCCTCGTTTATCTCTACCCTGTCGTCAACCTCTATCGGAGGAGTATCTGCTTTGTTTAGAATCGTAAGATCATCAATCGCAACTTCAATCTCTCCTGTCTTTAGCTTGGGATTTACAAGGCCTTCTCCTCTTGGCCTTACTTTTCCTTTTGCCTGAAGGACATCTTCTCTTCTCAGGTGCTGAGCTTCTTCGTGAGCTTTTGTGCCGTGGGCTGTACTAAATACTATCTGGGTGAGGCCATACCTGTCTCTTAGGTCTATGAATATAACTCCGCCATGGTCTCTTCTGCTGTTTACCCAGCCGCAAAGAGTTACATATTTAGCGTCATCTTTCTTGGTCAGCTCTCCGCAGGTATTTGTCCTTTTCATGGTGTTAGAGATTTATTATGCAATTTATAAATGTTTATGTTGACGATAGCTAACTATTTAAAATAAAGTAGAGGATTATTGCTGCCAAACATAACATAAAGACCGCCAAGATAATGTAAGCCTGCTTACGGCTTATATTCTTTTCTGCTGTTACTTCTGCTATTGCACCTAATAGCTCTAAAAATAATTCGCCTATCCAGCTCATCTAAGCCTCAAAAATATATATCGCTATAAAAAAATTGTCAAAAATCATAGCAGGCTAGCCTAACCATTCCTTCTTCAACCTACCAAAAGAATTCTCCTTGATGGAAATCCTGATCTTGTCCATAAGGCGCAATAGGAAATTAAGATTATGCAAAGATGATAACCTAAAATAAGTAAGTTCGCTTGACTTGAAAAGGTGGCGTAGATAAGCCCTTGTGTGGTTTTTGCAGGCAAAGCAGCCGCATGTCTTGTCAACTGGCTTTGCGTCGTATTCAAAGCATTTGTTTTCTATGTTCAGCCTGAACTTGTTCTCTTTTGTGCCGCCTTCTTCTGGGGATATATACATGTGGCCTCTTCTTGCCCATCTGGTTGGCGCAACACAGTCAAACATGTCTATACCTCGCTCTACTGAGTTGAACAAGTCTTCGACTGCACCTATCCCTAAGAGATGCCTGGGCTTTTCTTTTGGCAGCAAGGGAATGGTCCAGTCTAATATATTATGCATATCATCTTTTGACTTGCCAAGGCTTCCTCCTATCCCAAAACCATCAAAGGGAAGACTTGCCATATATTTTGCGCTCTTTAGCCTTAGGTATTTATATGATGAGCCTTGGACGATACCAAAAAGGGCTTGGTTTTTATTATAGTATTCCAAGCACTCTTTTGCCCACCTGTGGGTTCTTTTGAGAGCTTCTGCTGTATAGGTTTTGTTGGATAACGGGCTTGTGCATTCATCAAATGCAAAGATTATGTCTGAGCCCAGGTTTGACTGTATCTCCATGGACTTTTTTGGAGTGAGCTTTATCTTGTTTCCATTTATCGGATCCTTGAAACAGACACCTTCTTCGTCAACTGTAGCAAATTTTTGTTCTGGCTCTGACTTTACGGCTCTTCTGTTCTTCATGTCCAGATAGTTGTCTGCGATCTTTCCGACATTATGCTCAACTGCAAATCCAAGGGAGAAAGCTTGAAAGCCGCCCGAGTCTGTAACAATCGGCTTGTCTATGTTCATGAATTTGTGCAGGCCTCCCAGACGCTTTATCAACTCGTCGCCTGGCCTTAGATGGAGGTGATAAGTGTTTGCAAGAATCGCTTCTGCGCCAAGATCTTCTATGTCCTTGTTATCTACTGCCCTAAGTGTTGCTGCTGTCGCAACCGGGATGAAGATAGGAGTCTTAAAGCTGCCATGCTTTGTCTTTACTATGCCAAGCCTTGCCTTAGAATTATTTGCTTCAGCTGTTATTTGGAAATTCATCGCTTCTTTTCAATGTCGTATATTATCTCTTCAAGCTTTTTTAGATTCCACTTAATAGCATCTGATTTCTTCCTCAACTCTGAGTTTCTCAAGTCAAACTTAAGGAATTCTCCAAATATCTCTTCAACCAGATCTTTTATCTTTCTTACTTCTTCAGGCTCTTTATTTGCGACAACAACTGCTTTTCTTGCAAGCTCGCCTGTAAGGTCGGAGATACCCATCAGATAGTCTTCTTCACCTACATCAACCTCTGAGATCGGCGCTACTTTTCCGTGAGCGATAAAACCATAATAAGTCAGGGCTTCTGCATATTCCTGACAGGCGTCTGAGTATGAGCCTTCATAGATAAGCTTTTTTTCTCCTGCTGCAATCTTGTCCAGCGCCTGCTTTTCCTTTTTTACCTGAGCGTGGAGCGCTGCTGCTTCTTTAGAATTATTCCTATGGATGGAATATATCAACTGCTTTGAAAGCTTTAAGACATCCCTTGATTTTTTGATAAGTGATTCCCTTTGCTCATCATAGCTTTTTAGGTTTTTCCTGAGCTTTTCAAAATCTTCTTTGTCAATCATAACAGTATGTGGCTGCTTTGGGGTATATAAATATTTGTAAAATTTTTCGCCAAGGGCTATAGAATAGGAAAAACGCAAAGTTTATATACAAACGTCCCAGGAATTAGCGTATGGTTAGTGCATTTAGGAGCGTCATAGAATTTTTTGAAGAGATAGGATTATATGACGTCGTACTGCCCTTTCTGCTCGTATTTACCATCGTGTTTGCGATACTTGAGAAGACAAGGGTCTTTGGCTCTGAGCATATCGACGGCAAGGACTATCCAAAAAAGAACCTTGATGCGGTCACTGCTTTTGTCATCGCATTCTTTGTGGTAGCCTCGTCAAAGCTTGTGCAGATAATCACTGATGTGTCTTCGTATACTGTGATACTACTGCTTATGTCTGTTTTGTTCCTTATGCTTGTGGGCTCTTTTATGAAGGAAGGAGAAGGCGGCTTTCTTAAGGGCAACTGGAACTATGCCTTCATGATAATAATGTTTATAGGTATTGCGATGATCTTTGCATACGCTCTTGGCTGGTGGGATGCAATGTGGGCATTCTTCAGATACAGGACAGGCGGAGAGATGGCTGGCTCGATAATCCTGCTGTTGATAATCGTTGTCTTCATTTGGTATATAGTAAAAGATGAACCCCACAAATCAGGGGCAAAGGAGTCGAAGTAAAGAGGTGTAAAAAATGGCATTTCGTGGATACAATCTTCAAGATTTTGTGATGATATTGGAATCGTGGGGCCTCACTGACGTGATGCTGCCATTCCTTTTGATATTTGTCATCATCTTTGCTGTGCTTCAAAAAGCAAGGATACTTGGCGAGGATAAGAAGAAGTTCAATGTAATCATTGCACTTGTCATGGGCCTTCTTGTTGTAATACCTCATGTTTTGAATTATTATCCTCCTAATGGAGATCCGGTCGACATTATGAACCAGGCTCTGCCTCAGGTTTCGCTGATCGCTGTCGCAGTAATAATGCTGCTAATATTGATAGGCCTTTTTGGAGGAGAGTCAAAATGGATGGGCTCTTCATTATCCGGGTGGATTGCCATCGCAGCATTTATCGTTGTGCTTATTATCTTTGGAGGAGCTGCCGGCTGGTGGGATAGCTGGGATTGGTTCTATGGCACATTTGGGACAGAGACCGTGGCTGTAGTGGTGATGGTCCTTGTATTTGCAATCATAATCTGGTGGATAACAAGAGGAGAAGGAAAGGAAAAAGAGGCAAATACTCTTGCAAACCTCGGGAAATGGGTTGGAGAAGCATTCAATCCAAAGAAGTAGATGGCTACCTTCCTTGATATAAGCGGACTTTCGAATTTTTCTTCTTTTTTTGCATTTGCTTTTGTTTGGCTTGCAACTTATGCTATACTGAAATATTCGCGGGTTCTTGGGTCTAATGAAGGAATAAATATAGTGATAGGGCTAATCCTTGGGCTTTTCGTTTTGTTTTCGCCAATCGCCACAGGGCTGATAGAGTTTATCTCCCCATGGTTTGCTGTTGTCCTGATATTCATAGTCTTTGCGACCGTTGCATTAAAGATGTTTGGCGGTGGATTTGAAAGCTTAAACTCGCTTAGGGTAATAGCATTTGTGGTGATTCTACTGGTAATGGTAATTGGTTCACTAAGCTATCTCAGGCAACAAGTCATTGTTCCTGGAGAAAACGGCACAACCACAGATTACAGCAAGACATCGACAGTGCTGTTTCATCCAAAGATCCTGGGCGTGATATTTATAATGATAATAGCGATATTTACTGTTGTGCTCATGGCTGGAAAGCAGTTTTAAATTAGGGGTATTCTCAAGAGCCTTTCTTAAGAAGGCTTAAGTAATAAAAAATCCCAAACCGCTAGCCAAGCTGCAGGGTAGGTATCAGTTTGAGCAATCAAGCGAAGGAATAATATGAAAGCTAAAAGCCTCGGGGCATGCATCTTAATGTGGATAATTATCGCAACTTCTGGATGTGCCAAAATCTCAGAAAAAGAACAAAATTGCATAGAGTCCGGAGGCAAGGTTGCTACAATGACATGCTATTGCCAAGGAGTTGAGGATTTTCCAGACGTTTGCGGGTCGGGTATATGTACATGCAACCCTAAAGCAACAAAATATTCTAAGGATTTAAAAATTTGTGACTGCGGAGATGGTTGTTGGGACGGTGATAAGTGTACTACTTTGCCTTAAAATATAGGATAATGAGTTAGATCCTACACTTTCTTCTTTGGCTCAGAAAATCTTTGGAGCTTATTCACGCTCTCTGTCAATGAAGGCAGAATCTTTGAGAAGACCTGCTCCATTGCTTTTATCTCTGTGCCTACGTTTGTCAGGTTCTCATCATATTCAGAAATCTTTCCTAGTAATCCCCTATGCAAGGATTCAAATGAGGACTTTAGATCATCAATCTGCTGCTGAAGCTGGGCAACTTTTGCAGTAACATCGTCTCTCCATTCTGTTATCCTGTTTTGCTCTTTTTCCTTCTCTTTCCATTTTTCTTCAACAATTGCTTCAGCAATCTCCTGGATCATCTCCCTTGACTGGGGCTGCTCTTGCTGCTGAGGGTATTGCTGCTGAGGGTATTGCGGCTGCTCCTGAGGGTACTGAGGCTGTTCCTGAGGGTATTGCGGCTGCTCGCCATAGGCAGGATAATTTTGACCGTAGAAGCCTTGATCCTGAGCCCCCATATCAGGCGGCAGGTCATTTTTCTTTTTTGAAAACAACGCCATTACATTTACCTCTTTTTCATGAAATATGCCTGTTTAAAATATATAAATCTATCTCTTTTCTGCCAGCTTTTCTTCTATCACGTCAGCAACTTCCTTATGGGTGACGAAGTTAAGAGGCTCCCACATCTCGATATATCTTTGAAGAACCCTCAAGTCCTCTTTTTTGGCAAAGCCCTGAAGCTCTTTTATCACCAACAGGACTTTTTCCTTTATCTCGTTTATCTCTTTTTTTAACTCAGTATTTTCAGATGTAAGGGCTTTTATCTCTGCTGCCAGCTTCTTATTTCTTGAGATCATATTCTCTTCTGTCACTCTAAGCTCTGTCTGGATATTGGTATATCTTTCCTCAAGGACCCTAAGCCTGCTTATCATACCTTCCAGCTCTGATGATATCGGAGCTGGCTGCTCTGGACCTTGAGACTTGAACATAGAATGCTTTTGTTGAAGGCTATCTGCCATAAACTGATTAGAAAGCAGATAAGTTATAAACTTATGTTAGTATCTGATAGTGGTTTACCTAAGCCTTGTGCCGCATCTTGAGCAGAAGTTTTCAACACCTTTTAGGTGCTGGCCACAGCGGGTGCAGAAGGATGGATGATGCTGTTGAACAAATTGATTGGTATTGGATTGATGATCATAGTCTTGAGCAGTATGTTGGCGCCTTTGGTTGGTTTGATTGCTATTCTGAGCATGCCTGGGATAGCCCAACTGCTGCTGATACTGCCAATCTGATTTTGGCTCTTTCTTTCTTGTGATAAACCAGATGAGAAACTTTGCTGTTCCAAAAGCAAGGAAGAAATAGCCAAACCAGACAAAGATAGTATATTTCTTTGGGTCAGCAATATTTGATAGGTAATTCGCTGCAAAAAGAACGACTCCTCCTAAAATTAGATATACACTCCAATGGATCTTTGCCATATGCATGACCTATCCCTGAGTCATATATTAAAGTTGCGGAATATACCGGAACTATTTTAGAGTAGCAATTATATAGTAATTGAATATTCTCATCGTATGTTTCAATGTAGACCCGGATATGCAGGACAAATGCAGGTCGAATACCTTTATAAAAAAGGATCCGGCGAAACATTGTTGTTTTTGCATGGCTTCGGTGTTCATCCAGCCTTTTATGAAAGACTGCTTGATAAGCTAGCTGGTAGGTATGAGATTATTGCTCCAATCGCTTATGGAATGAACTGCCTTGGGCATCAACCTACCAACATAGGAAGTATGCAGAATTAACCTCGGATTTTATGACTGGCCTTCGTATAGGGCCATCCCATATTGTCGGCCACTCACTTGGGGGCGCTGTTGCTATTGCCTCAGGCCAAGATAATGAGGATATAAGCGATGTTGTATCTATGAATCCCTTGTTCCCTATAAATTATAATCTTGTTGGATTTGGCCTTCGTGCGCTATATAAAGGAACCAGAGAAATATGGGGTATAAGTGGTGAAAGAAGTTCGAGGGGATTTGGGTTGATTATTTCGTTCCCATTCCTTGTCAATGCAGCCAGAGACCCAATAAGCACATACAAGACCATAAGAAGCATTTGTCGGTATCAATATAAGGATGTTAAGATACGCAATCCAGTCCTCATCTTGTATGGAACAAGTGATGAATATTTTTCCCTGGATCAAAGGTTAATTAGACCAAACCCTTAATAATACTTCTTAATATATTGCCTGCTACATATAGATTCTATCACCGATAAGTTTAAATATAGGTAGCCGTTAATTATTTCAAAGGTGATAATTTTATGGCACACATAGAAATTCACACAATAAGG
>DASRUK010000184.1:0-14010 GCA_035655475.1 Candidatus Nanoarchaeia archaeon | reverse complement strand
GTTGAGTTGTGGCAGACCCTCAAGGGGCTTGAGATTCGCAAAGAAGGAGTGACCTATGGCACAATCACAGATTATTGGGACAGGTTTGAGAAAAATGTATAGTTTAGCTGTCGCATTTCAGAGATGTTATAGAACATAAAGAGCGAATGGGAAAAACACAGAAACCAAACATTTTAAATACCAATTCCTTCTATATTGTAAATATATGCGAATGGTTGTAAAACATTCGCATGCTCAGAAATCCTATGGATTTCTGTTGAAGGGGGTCAAAGATGCTATCGCAAGCTAGTCTTGACAGGCTTAAAGCAAAGCAGTTAGAATTAAGGCATTTAAAGCTGAAGCACTACCAGGAAGACTTCGACAAATATATTGCTTCTTTGTTTAAAGATGAGCAGTGCCAATATATGACCGGAATCTCTGGAATAATCAGTCTTTGCAACAACAACCTCGAATGCAAATTCAAAGGAGAGGTTTATAAGTCTTTCACAGCAGAACCAAAAAGAGAATGCTCAAGGGAAAGGGCATTAAGGTTTGAAAAGATGCTTGAGCATTAGTTATTCAACCTTCGCCTCTTTCAGCCACTCTTCCTTATACAAACTTTTCACAAGCTTATTCAAGCTTTCCTGGGTCCCTTCTACAAGATAGGTCATCTGAAATTCATTTACCTGCTTTCTTAGTTCCACGCCAAGCAGCTTGTATTTCTTTGTCCCCATCACCAGATGCCTGTTTATCTCTTTTTCCTCTATCATCTTATTAGAGGTAATTATCAACCTTCTCTGGTAAGAGCCGATACCATGCTGCTCAAAATGCTTGTCGACAAGAATCACTATCCACACCAATACATAGGTCGCAAGAGCTATCTCATATTTGCCGATGCCTACAGTGAGGCCAAATATCGAAAACAGCCAGACTGCGCTTGCGGTCGTAAAACCAAAAACCTTGTCACTCCCCTTTATAAGTGCGCCAGCGCCTAAAAAACCTATTCCGGTCACAACAGATGCAAGAAGCCCGATAGGATTTAGCTCCCATATAGACTCAGCGATAATACCTACTATGCATGCGCCAAGTGCTACAAATATAAAAGTCCCTATGCCAACCGTTTTATGCGATCGCTGCCTTTCATAGCCAAAGGCAAAAGAAAGCAGGAAGGTTATCAATAACCTGGTGATTGTTATCAGCATAGGATAAATTGATTGATACTGATATTTATATTTTTGTAACAGTGAGGAAAAAGCTGCCTAAAAGACCTAATGCTTCAGTTTAAGATTTTACTATTAAGCCGGAAACATTTTCTCAAGCTCGTTCAGCAAGATAAAAACCGTAAATGAAGTGATTGAGAAAATGATTATCGAATTTGAGATTATAAATAAATACCTAAAAATCATATCCGAAAAAAATAGGACTATCGCAAAAACAACAAATTGCATAAAAATATAAGATTAGTCTCTGTTTAACCAAAAGAACGATGAGCAGAAATAATGATAATGATATAAGTATGCCATAAATCACCGTCTTATTATTAAAAGCGCATTTGTCTCCCTGGAGATAATCAGGGAGTGGTGTCTTTGATTCCCATATAGAGATATTAAGAAACGAGAACCATACCAGTGACCATCAACATTTATATATTACCTAAGCATTTCAGGCAATTATGGCAAGAGCATATAGAAAAAATTCCAGTGACTTTTTAGTAGCTCTGCTTCTCGTTCTGTGATTGCCCTAGTTCGAAAGGATTAAGGGCCAGCGGCAAAAAATTTATAATCAACAGTTAAAAGGTGAAACTTATGAAAAAAATAATCATTTTTGACACAACATTAAGGGATGGCGAGCAAAGCCCAGGAGCTAGCTTGACGACCCCTGAGAAATTGATAATAGCAAAACAGTTGGCAAAGTTAGGAGTTGATGTGATAGAGGCAGGCTTTCCAATAAGCTCTGATGGCGATTTTGAGGCTGTAAAGCTTATTGCACAGGAGGTAAAAGGCCCTACTATCTGTGGTTTGGCTAGAACCAAGAAGGAAGACATAGACAGGTCTTGGGAAGCAGTGAAATACTCAAAAAAGCCAAGGATTCACACCTTTATCGCAACCTCTGACATCCATATAAAAGAGAAGCTAAGAAAGACAAAGGAAGAAGTGATAAAGATGGCTGTGGATGCAGTAAAGCACGCCAAATCCTTATGCGATGATATCGAGTTCAGCCCTGAAGACTCAGCAAGGACTGACATCAACTATATGTGCGATATAGTCAAAGCTACGATAGAAGCAGGAGCGACCACCATCAATATTCCAGATACAGTAGGATATGCAGAGCCAGAGGAGTTTGGTCATCGGATAAAAACTGTCTTCGACAAGCTAGGTGACGTAATCAAGAAGAACAAGGTCATAATCAGCGTCCACTGCCATAACGACCTAGGTTTAGCAGTCGCAAATTCACTTGCAGCAGTAAAGAATGGAGCAACACAGGTAGAGTGCACTATAAACGGCATAGGAGAACGTGCAGGCAATTGCTCTTTAGAAGAAGTGGTAATGAATCTCAAAACAAGAAATGACTTTTTCAGCGAAGTAGAGACAACTATTAACACAAAGCAGATCTTCAAAGCTTCTCAGTTAGTCTCCCAGCTTACAGGACTTGCTGTCCAAAGAAACAAAGCGATAGTCGGAGCAAACGCATTTGCCCACGAAGCAGGCATCCATCAGCACGGCGTCATGAACAGTAGAAGTACCTATGAGATAATGCAGCCAGAGCAGATTGGATGGATTGGAACAAACCTAGTCATCGGAAAGCATTCCGGCCACCATGCTATCGAGCAGGCCTTAAAAGAGGCAGGCTTTGACCTTGCAAAAGATAAAGTTCAGAAAGTCATAGAAAAAGTAAAAGAGCTTGCTGACAAGCAAAAGGAAGTGATGAGGGAAGACATAACAGCCATAGCAGCAGATATAGCCGCAGGCCTCTCAAAAGAAGAAGAGATAATAAAGCTCGAGGAGGTTAAAGTGACCTCAGGAAACAAGCTCCAGCCAGAAGCAGAGGTGACAGTAACTATCGACAATCAGACTAAGACTGGAAAAGGCAAAGGTGTCGGTCCAGTTGATGCACTTAGCCATGCAATAAGGACTTTGATAGATCCATCGATAATCTTGAAGGAATACGGCCTTGAAGCAATAACCGGCGGAACAGACGCTTTGGCAAATGTATCCATAAAAGTCCAGGACCCAAATGGAAATATCTTTAAATCAGAGGCTGTAAATGAAGATATAATCATGGCATCTGCAATAGCATTGGTCAAAGGTATGAACAAAGCCCTCAATTTCCAAAGAAAGAACATGAAGCAAAGGATACATGCGCAGTATTAGGTGATACTATGAACGGAGCACATATATTGATTGAAACCCTTATAAAAAATGGTGTAGATGTAACTTTCGGCTTTCCGGGCGGACAAGTCATCCCATTATTTGACGCTTTCCTGGACTATAAGGGAAAGATAAAAAACATCCTTGTCAGGCACGAGCAGGGAGCAGCCCATGCAGCAGAGGGCTACGCAAGAGCCTCTGGAAAAGCAGGAGTTTGCATAGCGACATCTGGTCCAGGAGCATGCAATCTGGTCACAGGCATTGCCGACGCATACATGGACTCTGTTCCGGTCATAGCTCTAGGAGGCCAGGTGCCAACTCATCTGATTGGAAATGATGCATTCCAGGAAACAGACATGATGGGCATAACGATTCCAATCACAAAGCACAATTACCAGGTAAGGACTCCTGATCAGATGGCACCTATTGTGATGAAATCATTTAAGATAGCGACAAACGGCAGGCCAGGCCCTGTCTATATTGACATTCCAAAAGATACCCAGGCAGGGCAGGCTACAGAGTCTATACCCATTGAAGTGACAATCCCTGGATTTAAGCCAACACTTGCTCCAAATCCGATCCAGATAAAGAAGGCAGCAGAGGCGATAATAGCAGCAGAAAAACCCTTGTTCCTCATCGGCCAGGGAGTCATCATTTCCAACGCTTCAAAAGAACTTGAAGAACTTATAAATCTTTCAAAGATTCCGGTTGCAACAACATTCATGGCAAAAGGGGCGTTCAATGAATATCATCCCCTAAGCCTTGGAACAGTGGGCATGCATGGGAAAAAGATAGCCAACTATGCTACCTTAAAAACTGACCTACTCATCTCTATAGGCTGCAGGTTCTCAGACCGGATTACAGGCAACTTAAAGACATATGCAGAGAATGCTAAAGTTATCCATTCAGATATTGACCCTGCGGAGATAGGAAAAAATGTTGAGGTTGACATCCCTATAGTCGGAGATGCAAAACAGATAATCATTGCACTCACGCAGGAAATCAAGAAGATGGCAATAAAAGAAAAGACAGCCTGGACAAAGAGGATAAAGGAATGCAAGGCAATATGCGATGAATGTATCCCTATTCCCCAGACAAAAAAGATACATCCAAAGACGATTATGCTTACCTTAAACAAGATATTGGCAGAAAATGATATCGTTGTCACAGGCGTCGGCCAGCACCAGATGTTTGCAGGCCATTTTCTGAAATTTAGAAAGCCAAGAACATTCATAAGCTCAGGCGGTGCAGGTACAATGGGCTTTGGCCTTCCAGCAGCCATAGGTGCAAAAGTTGCAAAGCCAGACTCAAATATATTTTTGATAGATGGCGATGGCAGCTTTCAGATGACGATACAAGAGCTGGGGACTATAAAGGAATCAGGTATAAAGATAATAGTTATAATCATGAACAACTCTTATCTGGGTATGGTCAGACAGTGGCTTGAGCTGTTTTCAGATAAGCGATATTCAGAGGTATACTTAGGAACAACCCCTGATTTTGTCAAGGTTGCAGAAGCCTATGGCCTAAAAGGTATAAGGGTTGAAAAAGGCCAGGATCTTGAGCCAGCACTAAAGCAGGCGATAAAAAATGACCTTACAACGATCATAGATGTCGTCACAGAAGAAGAAGCAAATATCTTACCTATGCTCTCGCCAGGTGGAAACATAAAGGATGCCTTTGGCGGTTGTATGCAAGCACCAGGTAAATTTTTCAAAGGTGATTGATATGGCAAAAGAACAAAGTCATGTTATTTCGATGCTTGTTGAAGATCAACCTGGTGTGCTTACTAGGATTGCAGGCATGTTTGCACGAAGGGGTTTTAACATAGATACGATTACAGTTGGAAAGACCTCAAAGCCAGGCGTAAGCAAGATGGTCATCACAGTTATAGGAGATGAAACAGTCTTAGAGCAGGTAGAAAAACAGGTAAATAAGCTGATTGACACTATCAAGGTGACAGAGATGCCTCCGGATAAATCAGTTATCAGGGAGCTTTGCCTTATCAAGGTAGCTATTCCAAACAAGAAAGCAAAGGAAGAGATACTAAGGTATACGAAGATCTACAAGACAAAGATAATGGACATAACTTCAAAATCAGTAACAGTGGAGCTTATCGGCCTTCCTGACAAGATTGACGCCTTTATCGAATTGATGAAAGAGTTTGGGATAAAAGAGATCTCAAGGACAGGAGTGACCGCAGTTTCAAGGGGATAAACTTACTTATTTTTTCCAATCTTCCACAACAGTTCAAAATAGCTTTGATACGACTTAGCGACTTCTTTATTCTTGATTATTATTCCAAGAGGCTCACCTGTCCAAAGAAGTATTGCTGTCTTGTCTCCATATATTATCGATGAATTGGGAAGCGAATACTCTTTAGGCAGCCATCTGTAAGTGTTAAGCTTGGTTTTTACAGGCTTTTCCCCTTGCACAACAAGGATTTTTGCCCTTTGGTTTTTCCTTTCCCTTCTTTGGATGAATAACTTGGAAAATAGTGGAAGAACTTCCTCAAAATTATATGTAGCTCCAAAAGCGATGAAGTCTTTGCTGTAGTTGCATACGTCCATGAGAACTGTTTTAAGCCCGTCTTTTCCTTCATAGACTTCAACAGAGGTGCCGGAAGGTTTCTGCCCTCTAAGGCCGGAAAGATTTGGCAGTACCTTTTTTATCTCTTCCTGCTGGGCATTTATCTTTTCTTTCTCATCCTCCAGAAAATTGATCAGCTCCTTGGGGTCAGCTGCCTTAAAATACCTCCTGCTGTCCTTGATTACATAAGACACAAGCCCCTTCTCGATCAATTTGTTTATAGAGTCATAGATATGCGGCCTTGAGACAGTTGTCTCTTTTGTGAGTGCGCTTGCAGGAGATGGCCCCTTTTTTATCAAGGACAGATAGATTCTTGCCTCGTTCTGGCTAAGGCCTGCTTTTATCAGCTCTGCTTCCATGTTGTACTAAAAAAGAACAACATATATTTAAATACAGCTTAATTTTCATAGCATACCATGCCAACCATAACAGAAAAGATACTAGCCGCTCACTGTGGCAGAAAGGAAGTAAAGCCAGGAGAACTTATCAACGCAGACATAGATATAATCATGTGCCATGATGTGACCACCCCTCCTGCTATAGAGATGTTAAAAAAGCGGGGAATAACCAAGGTCTTCAACCCTGACAAAGTCGTTGTTACTCCTGATCATTTTGTTCCAAACAAAGACATAGCCTCAGCAGAGCTGGCAAAAAGATTAAGGCAGTGGGTTAGCTCTTGTAATATAAAGAATTACTATGAGGTTGGAAAACATGGAGTATGCCATGCGATATTGCCAGAGCAAGGCCACATATTGCCTGGAGAATTGATTATCGGAGCAGATTCTCATACTTGCACTTATGGTGCCCTTGGAGCCTTCTCAACAGGCGTTGGCTCAACAGACCTTGCAGCAGCTCTGGCAACAGGAAAGCTATGGTTCAAAGTCCCTGAGTCTATCAAATTTGTTATCAACGGCAAGCTGCCAAAAGGAGTTTACTCCAAAGATATAATCCTAAAAGTTATCTCAGACATCGGAGTAGATGGCGCTTTATACAAAGCCATGGAATTTACAGGAGATGGAATAAACAGCCTGTCTGTGGAAGCAAGGATGACAATAACCAACATGGCAATAGAAGCAGGCGCAAAGTCAGGGATAATTGAAGCAGACCAAAAAGTCGTGGATTATGTTAAACAAAGGACTAAGAAAAAATTCGCAATTATCAAGAGCGATGAAGATGCAGTATATTCAGAAGTAAAAGAATACGATTTAACAGACTTAGAGCCGATGATAGCTTTTCCTGATTTGCCCTCAAATGGGAAACTTATCTCTCAGGTTAGGGAAATAAAAGTTGATCAGGCTTACCTAGGCAGCTGCACAAACGGAAGGATTGAAGACTTAAGGATAGCTGCACAGATAATGAAAGGAAACAAAGTTGCAAAAGGCACAAGGATGCTTGTTGTTCCAGCGACAACCGACATATGGAAGATGGCAAATAAAGAAGGATTGATCGACATATTTATGGAATCAGGAGCAGCAGTCTCAACCCCGACATGCGGAGCATGCCTTGGAGGCCACATGGGGATATTAGCTGCAGGCGAAAGATGCATTTCCTCAACCAATAGGAACTTTACAGGAAGGATGGGCAGCCCAAAGTCAGAAGTCTATCTAGCTTCCCCGGCAACAGTCGCAGCATCAGCAATAGAAGGAAAGATTGCAGATCCAAGAAGGTACATAAAATGAGCACACTAAAAGGAACAGCCCACGTCTACAATAAAGACCACATCAACACAGATGAGATAATCCCGGCAAGATATCTTGTTTCAGACAAAGAAGAAGAGCTTGCAAAGCATGCTATGGAAGATCTGGACAAAGACTTTGTAAACAAAGTAAAGCCAGGCGATTTCATAGTTGCAGGCGAAAACTTTGGCTGCGGCTCTAGCAGAGAGCATGCTGTATGGTCACTTAGAGGCTCAGGAGTAAAAGCAGTTATCGCAGACAGTTTCGCTCGGATTTTTTTTAGGAACTGCATAAACAATGGTTTTTATGCGATAGAGTGCAAAGGCGCATCAAAGGAGCTAAAGGATGGCGAGCAATTGGAGATTGACATAAAAAAAGGCATGATAAAAACCAGCAGAAAAGAGCTGAAGTTTGCACCGTTCCCGGATTTCGCTGTTGAGCTGATAAACGCAGGAGGATTATTTAATTATATTAAGAAATAATCGCGACATAGCAACATCAAAAAGGCAATACGTCTCTTAAATTTGTATATCCTTTTTGGTCACCCAACCTATATTTATATTCTAGTACTATGGCCTTTAGGGTATATCCAATATACACCAAAGCAAGAGTTGACAGGGATTCCACAGTTCTAATGCTTAAATCTACAACCTCTTTATTTCTGGCTATTAATAATGCTCCCACTACAGGAAGTATTCTCATTGCCCTGGGTAATGCTGAAGGCTTTCCCTCCTTATACTCCTTATAAAGTATTGCCGCAGTAGCGGCCATAGCAAAAATTGCTAGGGGAGTATTTTCACTTGCAAATCCATAAGCGCTTGCTAACGCCAATGGGGCTTCATAGTTTGCATGTATGGCGCTTAAGCCTTTTAGAATTTTTTCTCTTTGGTTTGCGATGTAATCAACGACTCCTTTTACCTTTTTATTCTGTAAGTTTTGGCTTATATGATAAGTAAAAAAACCAAAAAGCTCAGGATTTTCAACTATATTGGCAAGATACGCAAAGTTTCCAACAGTAGGTATCGCAGAAAGCAGCATGACCTCTAGGTTATGGATCGATTCAGGCTTTCCTCTTAGGTAATCACCTAATCTGTTAGCTAGTGTCCATAAGGGTCTGCAAGTCATGGATATTGGCGCCCCAATTCCAGGTGGTGTAGACATTCCTATGCCCATATGGATAGACAGATGATGTATCAAATATCTATTGGCTAGCGCCTGTTGTAGTAATCTGGGAGCATCTTCTATACTTACCCTCTGTTGACTAACGAGATCATCTAATGTATCCCTAAAACCTCGTTCCGAGCAACGGTATCTTTGGTGATTAATCCACTCAACAAATCTTTCTTTGACATTTTTTCGAGTGTTCATAAAGCGGCCCTATAATATTCATTGCATCATGGTAAACCTTATCCGGCTCTGCACGAGCATTAATTTCATGCAATTCAATCAGGCTTTTTTCAACAAGTCTGTTTAAGACACCTTGATATCTTTCTATTATAATCCCCATCCTTTCCGGTGTCTCATGATGTTGGTGCTTATCCTTACTAATCCTGCTTAAAGCTGTTGCAATGTCTATATCTAAATATAATACATGGCTGGGTAGTGGTGCAACAGATGAAATATATTCTCCAAGCAATCTACCAATTTTACCGTATACTTTACCATAAACCTGGAAATCAATCGCTGCACATCTTTCAAATAAAGTTATACCCCCCCCTCTTAAAAAAGTTCTGATTAGATAAGGAGTTAACGTTACAATAGCTTGCAGGGCAGCAGCATTCTCGCTAATTCCATTTCTATGTCTCAGTTCAGGCATTCTTACTACTTTAAGATCAGGTAATGCACTAGCTATTTTTTCTAGTAAAGTGCTCTTGCCAGAGCCATCTGGTCCTACAACTGCTATTCTACACATGAATGCTCCAAGAACCTCTTTTCCTTAGTGGAATAATTAGTTGTTTAAAAAGATATTTAAATATCTCCCAATTTTCACTCAATAAAATGAAAACCTACAAAATCGCAAAACTGCCAGGAGATGGCATCGGGCCTGAGATAATATCAGAAGGAGTGAAGGTACTAGACGCAGTCGCTGACAAAAATAACTTTAAGATAGATTGGGAGTATTATGACAATGGCGCTGACAAGTATCTAGCGACAGGAGAATTGATTACAGAGGAAACTTTAAAGGAGATAAAGCAGAAATGCAAGGCAATATATCTTGGAGCACTCGGCGACCCAAGGTGCAAGCCAGGAATCCTGGAGAAAGGAATCCTGTTAAAGACCAGGTTCTACTTTGACCAGTATGTAAACCTAAGGCCTATAAAGCTTTTGGAAGGAGTTTCCTGTCCGCTTAAAGACAAAACTCCAAAAGACATAAATTTCACAGTCATAAGGGAAAACACCGAAGACTTCTATGTAGGGATAGGAAACAGGGCAAAAGAAGGAAACTCAAAGCAGCAGCTGGAAGTTATAAGATCATTATATCAAGTAAAGTTCAACCTGGACATAGAAGCCCAAAAAAGCGAGATAGCATATCAGATAGGTGTGATGAGCAAAAAGGGAGCGCAAAGAGTGATAAAATATGGCTTTGAGCTTGCAAAGAAGGAAAAAGCAGAGAAAGCATATTTTGTAGATAAGGCAAACGTCCTTTCAGATATCTACGGCTTTTGGAGAGAAAATGTTGAAGAGATAGCAAAAAGCTATCCAAAGATACCCTATGAATTTATGTTTGTAGATGCAATAACCATGTGGTTTGTAAAAAACCCGGAGTGGTTCAAGGTGGTGACAACCCCCAACATGTTCGGAGATATCATCACGGATTTGGGAGCGATGATCCAGGGCGGGCTTGGCCTTGCACCAGGAGGAAACATCAACCCAGAAGGCATCTCAATGTTTGAGCCGATACATGGTTCAGCGCCAAAATACAAGGGGATGAACACGGCAAATCCTATTGCAACCATCTGGGCAGGAGCGCTTATGCTCGATGAGTTAGGAGAAAAAAAAGCATCCTCGCAGGTAGTTGATGCTATCCAATCAGTACTAAAAGAAGGAAAAGTAAGGACAAAGGACATTGGAGGAACTGCAAAGTGCACTGACATGGGAGATGCAGTAAAAAAAGCCCTTGATGGGCAATCTTTATAAATTATTTACCACTTACATATACAGAGGAGGAATGATAAAATGATAAACATACTGACAGATAAGGATGCAGACGAATCCTTTTTAGAAGGAAAGACAGTGGCAATTATAGGTTATGGCAGCCAGGGAAGTGCCCAGGCAAACTGCTTGAAGGATTCAGGAGTTAGCGTGATAATAGGAGAGACAGAAAACCTTGGCGGAAAGGCAAACCCGAGCTGGATTAGGGCAAAGCAGGAAGGCTTTGAGGTTTATGAGATAGATAAAGCTGCAGAAAAAGCAGAAATCATCCATATTCTTGTGCCTGATGAATTCCAGGCAGATGTCTATAATGCAAGTGTAAAGCAATTTATGAGGGCAGGAAAAACTCTTTGTTTTTCCCACGGATTTAATATCTGTTATAAGAGGATAACCCCTCCTGAAAATGTTGATGTTATTATGGTTGCTCCAAAAGCGCCTGGCCCAGAGGAAAGAAGGCAATATCTGGAGGGCTTTGGCGTACCGGGCCTTATTGCTATCCATCAGAATCCAAGCGGCACTGCAAGAGACATTGCACTTGCCATGGCAAAAGCTATGCACTGGACAAGAGCAGGATGCCTTGAGTGCACTTTTGAGCAGGAGACTTATGAAGACTTGTTTGGAGAGCAGGCAGTCCTTTGCGGTGGAGCAACAGAGCTGGTCAAAGCAGGATTTGACACCCTTGTTGAAGCAGGATATCCTCCAGAGATGGCTTATTTTGAATGCCTCCATGAGCTAAAGCTTATTGTAGACCTTATGTATAAAGGCGGCTTTACAGAGATGTGGAAAAGCGTCTCAAACACCGCAAAATATGGCGGCCTTACAAGAGGAAAAGAGATAATCACAGACAAGACAAGAAAAGTGATGAAGAAGATGCTCAAAGATATCGAGTCAGGAAAGTTTGCAAGAGAATGGGTAGATGAGTGTGCAAAAGGAAAGCCCCTTCTAAACAAGCTTCAGGAAGAAGATTTTAATCATCCTATCGAAAAGGTAGGAAAGGAGATTAGGGAATTGTTTAGAAAGAAATAATTTTTTATCTTTTTATTTATCTTTTCAGTTCCAACTTTATATCATTAGTTTTTTCTATTATGTCATCTATGATTGTTCTTTCATGCTCACCGCTCTTCTGAAGTTCAAGAGCCAGTAGCTGGTCAAACACTGCTATTGGATCCCTATCTGTGATGATTATAGAGCCAGTATCCCCGCAGATATCTCTCATGTATCCTGCGCTTTTTTCAGCAACCCCTCCTGTTGAAGCCACAAGCCCTATGCTCATTCCTCTCATTTTCGCAATTGCCCGCTCTTCATCAGTGCCATCCTTTCCACCTAGGATGATTGCGCAGTGCGCTGCCTGTAGATTAAGATTGTCTCGAAAAGAAAATTGTTTATTTAGCCTTCTTCTTCCTTCATATGTGTCAAGGCTGGCTTTTTTATCAGATCCGACATACACTATCACACTATACCCTTTTGTCGGAGAGCCCTCTCTTAGATGATGAGCCTCGTCATAGAAAGGCGATATGCCTATCGCTCTTGAACCTGATTTATAGGCTGCTCTTGTCAAAGCCTCTATATTTCCTGGCGGAGACCCGCTTATCTCCTGTATTATTTTATTTCCGCTTGCTCCAAATCTAGGGATATATGCTCCAAGCGCTCTCGAAGCATCAAGGCTTGCACTGCTTACTCCTCTGCCCCTTTCCCCGCAAAGTCCAGGCTCTCCAGCTCCTCCAAAGAATCCGACCTTTACTGTGCCATAGGAAAGGAGATCTTTGTCGTATATCCCTACCAAGCAAGGGATGATGCTTTTTCTGTCATCGCCAATTTGCAAATGGTAGTCAAATGTATAGATGGCGTATCCGATTAATGATCACCTGCCAAGCAATCACCAAATAATTTTATATAAATACTATCTTTAACAAGATTTTTATAGAGGTAGCCAGCTAGAAAATATCATGGCAAACCTATCGTTTCTCAAGACACCACCGACTAAAATTATCTGTGTTGGCCTCAATTACCATTGCCACGCAAAAGAGCTTGGCATGAACACCCCCCATCATCCTATCATCTTCTTAAAGCCCTTAACATCATTGATAGGCCCAAAAGATAATATTGTCTATCCGAGGCAAAGTAAGAGAGTTGACTATGAAGGCGAGCTGGGTATAGTCATAAAAAAGCAAGGTAAAGGCATCCAAAAAGAAAAAGCAATGCAATATGTTGGAGGATTTACCTGCATAAACGATATAACTGCAAGAGACCTTCAGCAGCTTGATGGCCAATGGACAAGGGCAAAATCCTTTGACACTTTTTGCGCTGTCGGCCCAAAGATAGCAAGCCTAAAAGATCCAAACAATGTTAAGATCCAGACACTTCTTAATGGAGAGATAAAGCAGGATTCAAGCACAAAAGAGTTTATCTTCAAAGTGGAAGAGATAATTGCCTTTATCTCAAGCGTAATGACATTAAATCCCGGAGACATTATTGCTACAGGAACCCCCAAAGGTATTGGCCCTATGAAGAAAGGGGATACTGTTGAAATTAGGATTGAAGGTATTGGCAACTTAGTAAATACAGTTACTTAGCTTTCTTTATAGTATACACTTGCCACTCGCCAAATGGTGACGCAAGATATTTAACTTGCTTTTATTGGATAATTTAGAATGGATGAAAAAAATCAAAATCAGTTTGACCTTTTCAAGCTGCACGATAGAGTACAAGATAAGGATCCAAGATGGAGTTGGATTAGGGCTTCAGGAAAAGATTTAGCACCTTATGTTTATCTTCTGATCAGGGAGCTAACAGAGAAGTATGGCACTAACAATACTGCCAAGGAAATAAAGAAATTGGTTCCCAAGTTATCCATTGATTCAATACTCAATTACTTTTGGTCAAAATATGAAAGCTTTCCATTAGTCTTTCTTGAGGCTATCTCAATGCAATTTACTAATCAAACCAAGATTAGTCAGGAGATACAGAAAAGAATAGACATTCTTTCGATATCAAGATATGATTCAAAGCCAATCAAAGCAATAAAAGAGCTAAATCTATCGCTTTGTAAGCTTGCAGGAGCACATGCAGCAGATGGTGCTTTATGGGGTGAATCCAATTATCAGTTGACCTCCACCCCAACCCTGAAGGGTGGGGATTCCGTCGAATTATTGGCATGATGAGTCTCTTGCTTCTCTAGATATTCTTTGGCTTTTTCTAAGGTGATATGGCCAACAGAAGCCATAAACTTCCCATCACCCCAAAGG
>DASRUK010000183.1:0-7702 GCA_035655475.1 Candidatus Nanoarchaeia archaeon | reverse complement strand
GGATTGTCGATTTCCTCACTAAAGAAAGGGTCAAATTTGGAATCACTGAAAAAGGGGATTATCCAAACAACAAAGACGGCATAAGCCCTTACTATCAGCCAAGCCTGAATAAGGAAGAAGCAGAAAAGCTCGCTGAAAAATATATCAAAGCAACATTTGACACTGGCCATGCAAATACATGGAGAAAATACTGGCAGATAAAGCCTGGTCAGACGATAGAAGACGCTGACAAAGAGTTCAAGCAGTGGTATACAAAAGAGTTTGAAAAGCTTGTCAAGAACGGCTATGTCGGAAACATCCACCTTACAGACAACTTTGGCTATCATGATGATCACGTTGCGCCAGGCCAGGGAAACGCTCCCATCAGGGAAGTCATGGATATCTTGAAAAAATATAAATATGACAAAGCGATTACCGTAGAGCCTGGAGCAGACGCAAGCACTGATCTCTCAGATTTCCACGGCCTCATGAAGACCTGGAGATACCTTGGCTCTCCAATCTACGGGACAGGAGCAGGAGGCATGGCAAGGATACCTCAATCGTGGTCAGACGTCCATTACTCATATTTTGGCCAGTCCCAGCCGCCCATGTTTACATTTGGTGCATATGCTCCAAGCAATGACTGGACACTATGGAGCCAGGTTCCGATGGAATGATACTATGCCCAAGATAAATAAAGAAGAGCTTGACAAGCTTAAGCCTGCAGAAAAGATAAAGAAGCTCAAAGAGCTTGAAGAAGAAAGTAAAAAAGAGATAGAAGAAGCTGAAAAGCTGATAAAGCAGACCCAGGCAGAGCTGGAAAAGCAGGGCATTGCAGAGTCAGTGAAAGTTCCAGAGACAAAGCCCATAGACATCGAGAGTCTTTTTAAGGTCGAGCCTGGTCTTGAAGGCACGGTAAAAAAATCAGCTCCTGCAGAGGAGAGCTCATCCCAACTCTATCTTCTTGCCCATGTTTATGAAGCAGCAAAAGGACTCTATGAAAGCGAAGAGCCCCTGAGCAACAGGCAGCTTGAATGGATAGACAAGCTTGGCGAAAAGGTCGAAAAGATAAGCTATCGTGTTGCAAGCAAGGAAGTGGCAGACCTTGTTGTTGCCACAAGGTCTATCGTAAGAAAGATAAGGCAATATCACACAAACATATGAGAGAGCAAAAGTTTACGCAGATAAAGGCAGCTTATGATGATTACTACAAAGAGCTGCTTAGGAATGGAAAGCTCCCATTAAGATCGACAGAGCTTGGCTTCTGGAACGCTGCGATAACTGGAGAAGTCTTTGAAGCATTCAGGAAGTTAAAGCTTAGCAAGAAAAGCAGTTTTATCGACCTTGGCTCAGGTGATGGAAAAGTGACTCTTCTTGCTTCTTTATTTTGCAGTCGTGCAGAAGGAATAGAGATAGACGACGAGCTCCATCACAAAGCCCTTGAGATAAAAGATAAGTTGGGAATATCAAACGTAGTCTTTCACCATGATGATTTTAACGAGCACTCGATAGAAGGATATGATATCGTCTTTATCAACCCTGACAAGCCTCTTCAAAGGGGCCTTGAAAAAAAGCTCTTGAACGAATTGAGCGGCAAGCTGATCTTGTTTGGGCATCATTTCCATCCATCTAATTTAGTTAAGGAAAAAGAAGTTGTTGTGGATAATACATTGGTGGCTGTTTACAATAGGTTTTAACCTGGCCTCATAACTGGAGTGTAGGCAAACTTGCATGCTCGCCTAATGTCCGGTTCTGGGATCAAAGCGTTTCTTTTATGTAATTGAAACCGCATGGTTGTAGAGGTATAATATCCGGTGTTTTGGAACGCTTTTGCTATTTCTTCAGCTGAATGTTCACCTTGTATTAGATGCCTGGTTTTTTGGCAGATAATGCTCAAATCTGCAGCAGACAATGTCTCAACATCTTTTTCCTGCAGCAAGACAAGCTCTCCGTTGCCCAAATCATCTACCTGTGCAAGTATATTTATCGGCCTGGACTGATAAGCCCCTTGGTTTTTTAATAGAGTATATGCTAACAGGTCACCTCTACCTGGAGGGGAGATATACCCATTATTTGTACAGAACTGAAGGTGCATCAATGGATATTTTCCCATCTCATCATTTACCTTTATTGAAAGGCTATTTGATGCATAACCCTCAGTATCGACTTTAGAAAAATGACATTGCCCCAAAATATCCCTTGTTGCATAAAATCCGCTTGTCTGACCAGTACGGGCAGTATATCTTGATGATTTAACCAGCAGTCTTTCAAACGCTTTTCCACTCAATAGATTGGCGATGTCTTTTTTTGTTAGAGGTATTGGAGTTGAGTCTTCTTTAGCCATGATTTAAGGAGTCCTCTCATTCTTTAAAAACCTTTTGATAATTAACTACTAATGGGGTGTAACAAGCCTATTCTGCACCTCCATAATCATTTTTCCCCCATTCACCACATCCACCATCGCCTCTCTTGCCTTTGTCCTTCTATCGACCAATCGATGCACTTCGACGTCAAATCCCATCCCTTTAAGTTTCATCAGGCACTTCTTCTGCTTGTCAGAAAGAAGCTCATACTGTAATTTGCACTCGACAAACTTGAACTTGCCATTCCGATAGCAGATATAGTCAGGCATGCCGTGGTGCACGTTGGACATATACTCAAGCTCTTCAGGCAGCTTCTCATCAACTTTTGAAAGCAGCTGCTTCAGCAGAATATACTTCCTGATAAAATTAGGATACTCTGAAACTTTCTCTATACCAAGAAGCCCTCCTTTCCATACAGTCCAACCTTGAAGTACCAGCCTCTTCTTGATGATCTTCTCAGAAAGCCCGCGCTTCTCAGGCGGCTGGGAAAGCATCGGAATATATACATTTTTTACGCTCATATAATCACTCAAAGTTTTTTGCCTGTCATACTTAAACGATATCTTTTCCCTCTCGACCCCAAACGGCTGCAAGATGGAATAAAGCGATCTGATAAATAGCTTTCTATAGTGAGAAAAGTCAGGATTTCCAGAATAATCCTCAGGGATAACCGGCCCTCGACTTGAAAACACAAAATTGATGTATTCCCCGGCACGGATAGTTATCCCTTTTTTCTTCAAAGAACTGATAATCGTTCGCTGGGGGATATCATTCTTATAGTCCTCCTTGGATATTCTCAGCGCACTAACAAGCAATGCAGCAGGAGCTTTGCCGACTTTCTTTGAATATTCCTCCATGAGTTTGTAAAGTTCAGGTATACTCTCCCTTATCTCCATCTTGCCTGAGCACTTCCCCAAAACCCTAAGGCATTCTTTTTGGAACTCCTTGATTATCAACGGGCAAGAACTTTGCCTTACCTCGATTCCCCTTGCCTTTATCTCCCCATTCCGATAGACTCCAAAATATCTTGTAGGAACAGGCCGAGCGTTATCATTTATGCTTGGCAGAAAAACTATCCACTTAAAGATTCCTTCGACGCTGATGGGAATCCCAGTCTCCAGCTCTATCTCTCTGCAAAATTCCTTGACCTCTTTTTCAGTTATCCCTTTTTTCTTTATATAGATAGAGTCGACGATGCTGTGCACCACCTCAAAGCCCATGCTTTCAGCAACCCTTGAGAGTTTCACAAGTATCTCTCTTGCAAAGGCGCATATCGACATATGTGCAGAAGAGACTCCAAGCTTAAACTCCCTAAATCGAAGATAACCATAGCTTGACACAAGCACCCACTTAAGCCCAGCTGCCTTTGCCTTGTTCACCGCAGTAGGATTTCGCTTGTATTCCATCCGCCTGTCAAGAAATTTTTTGATCCCTGCTGCTGCAAGACCTTTGTGCCGAAGAGATATCTTAAAAGGAGTTCCAGGAACATGCTCAAAAGGCCCTTCATCAGAAAGTATGGTGTCAGCAGAGACATTGTGGTTATATATCAACCAAGGAAACATGCTACAGAAGTCTAGCTCAGCGACATCTTCATGAAAGCCAACTGTGGGATCAGCGGTAAATCCTCCTCTGTCTGTCTTCAAAAGCTCAAGCATCGACAGCGGCTGCTCTATCGGTTTTTCCTTGAACGGCACAAGAAGGTTCTGGCTTACCATCTCTTTTATGAGCCTGAACTGAAAAGCAGCGCCAAAACTTTTTGACGCTATCTGCTGCAAAAACATCCCAGACAGTTGCGAAAGCTCCATTATCGCATCTGCTTCGCACGCTCCTCCCATGAAAGAAGAGTTGTCTACCAGAAATCTGCCGTGCAGCCTTACAGCAAACTCACGGTATCTTGATATGCCGTATGTAAAGAAAGTCCTCCCGCCCTTATACTTAAGCGGCACATCATCAAAGCGATGAAAGCTAAAATCTATGCCGTTTGCCAGAAACCTCCTCATCAGAAAAGGTATCCTTGAAAAAGCAAACTGAGCGTGTATTATGTCAGGGTCCTTTGAAAGAAACCGCTGCTTAAACGTACTTAGTACATGCACCTCATCTCCTTCTATCTTCTCGCTGTCAACAATTATAGAAACAACCTTGCAGTCTGGATTCAAATAGATATCCTTCTCAGCATTTACCTTAAGCTCCATCTTGGAAAGCACAGGAGTCTCGCCCAGGACAGGCCTTATAGACCCCTCGTCGACCTCCACAGTGCTGCACGGCAAAAAATCATTCTTGTAAAAGAACATCTGCTCAGGCGTTATGTCAGCGTTATAGAAAGGAACCCTGTGCCTTGTCTCCTTCTCTAGATACCTGACAAAAGCCTCAAAATTGGACAGCCACGGAACCTTTACCTCAAGCACAGAAATCTCCCTTCGCATGTAATCCTTCTTCCTAACTCCCCTGTACTTTATCTTCTTTGAGTCAAGAAATTCCTTTGATTCAATATCTAGATAGATATAGTGGTTAAAACTCCGAGTGACTGTAAAATCATTCTCAGGAGTCTTCAGCCAAAGGACGATTGAATTCTCTTTCCGGTAAGCATCCATGACCCAAGCTTTCATTGTGATTAAGGCCCAACCTGGATGTCCCCTCGGGGTGTAGGCACTTAACCTAAAAAGTTGATTCTATTTCTTATATAGCCTGTGTGCGCATGGCAAGTGGCAAGTGAAAAAAGTTATCCTGATTTAATAAAAAAATCACAAACCGCTAGCCGAGCTGCGGAGTACATACTCAAGTCTTGAGCAATCAGCTGGTTTATTATAAGGTTGGTAATTAGTTCCAGTAACAGAGATTATTGTTTTTAATGCCGATAGAAACAAAGTTAGTATAACCTTAAATTTAGCTAAATTCAAGCCGATGGATAGATAACAATTGCCTTAGGTTCCTTAGATGTTTTCTACTACCATAAGTAGTTATAGTTACTTCCTGCGATATAACGTGTGGTTAGATCAATTAAGGGAACTAGCAAAAAGGCAAGACAAAACTTGTCAAGCATTTGTATGCCCTCAAAAGACAAATAGCAGCTTAGGGCTATTTTGCCCTAATCGTGTGTTAGCAAGAGGTAATTAAGATGTTGAAAGAAGATTGGGATATCGAGGTAGGACTTGCTTATCTTGAAAAAAGGGGAATTTGCCATAATGCCTGGATTGGCAAGCAGGAATATCGCTAAAGATACAAAGACGAGTGGTCAATAAGGAGGTGGCAAGTGATACAATCAAATGGAAGATGGATAATGGAAGAGAACGAATGTGTGTATGGTGAATATGGTGAAATGGTGGGAAAGAAAATGGATTTAAATCCTAGTGATTAACCACCGGAGGATAAGATGGAATACAGAAAAGGATATAACCGGTTACTCGCAGGTGAACTGTATAGCTGGGGTAGGTTTGATTACCTAAACGAAGAGGCAATAACGTAAAGGAGATGATAAGCATGAGATTAGATGATGACATTTTAGGCAGGGATGAATACCAGGGAAGCCTGGATTTTTTTTACAAGAGGTATGTGGATTTTTTCCCTGCCAAGGTTGAAAAATATGGAACATAAAACATTCAGTAACAGGGGCAACCGGTTTGAAACCGAAAATATGGTAAGTGACACTGTGCAAAGTGAATTTGACAGCTTGTTTGAAACCAGCAATATGGTAGACAGGATTAACCGTGAGAAAAGAGAGAGTATAGCTATATGATTTAGTTAACCATTCTTCTTCTCCATTTCAATAAGCATCGAAATTATCAAAAAAGCCCATGCATGCATGCTGTTTGCATAAGAGATGCTCCCTATATGTTTCAGGGGCTCTTTCAAGAGCCTGTTGAAGATCTCTCTGTCTTTTCCTCTAAGTGACTTCCCGTATTCATTCAGCTCTTTTATGATCAAGTCAGCAACTATCCTCTGGCTAAGCACAGTGTGTCCCATTCTTCCACCCCGATCATGTTATCGCAGAAATTGCTTGCTAAGGGATGATTTGCTCCGGCTATTAGCTCATATCTTTCTGAATGTTTTTTCATAAGCTCCCATGCATGTTCTATTATGTCTTTGTTTTCCTGCTCATCATTATAATGAAAAAGTCTGTCGAAGAGGGTTATTACTATGCACCTTGGATTTACCTGCTTTGCAAGCCTGTCCAGGTGTTTTAATATATCCCTAAACTTATACATAAGCTCAGCCTGCACCACATAGATGTCATGCATGTCCTCAGGCTGCGCAAAAGGAAAAAGTACATGCGGGTTTGCGATGTTTGCGCAGTCTACTATCAATGAAGGCTGGTTTCTCACAGCATGTGAGAGGAGGCTTAAATTGACAGATCCCCTGCTGCCAAAAATTCCTGTTAGCATGAAAAGAGATTAGCTTTTCTTTGTTTAAATACGCTGCGTGAGTTTGGCAAGTGGCAAGTGAAACCTTGGATTATTTCTTGGTAAAAAAATCATCTGTCAATTGTTTTTGAAATTCCTTAGACCCTAGAATAGCATCCTTTTCCGGAGGATGGTTTCTAATATACTCAGCTATTCCTGTCCCCACCCAATATACCTTTTGCATTTTAGATTTTGCATGAGCAAGCAAACAGTCGATGTATGCAGATAATATATACATATCAAGAACAAGAGATTGCCCTTCTAATTGAGGAATCAAAGGAGTAATCACTGGTTCCATTACATGAGCATCACCTTCGCAATAGCACTGAATAAGAGTCATAAAAGGGACGTTTTCTGCAAGAAAAGCATCATAAGCTGAAATATCCATTCCAGACTCTTGAGCAAGTTTCCTAACATCTGGTGATTTATAGAAATTAAGTCCATGGGTGTTACGCATGAAGTCGAACCTTCTTTTCACAAGGCCTCGACTGGCCTTTACCTTTGCCTCCAATCTTTGAAAGTTAGGTAAAGAAGTAAAATTCTTTCTGACCTCTACCATAACTTGCCTCTCTTTCTGGAGCCCATGCCTAAGCTCATGTATATTGCTTATTGCTGAGAACACAGGTCTTTTAGGAAGGTAAGAGATGCAAAAGACTCGTTTATCCAACTCGTCCCTGATTCCAAAGAAATGCCCATTGTACTCTACTTCATCTATTCCCGCCCTTTGCGGGTATTCCTTAAAAGTTGAGATGCCTGTATATCTCCTCATTGCATAGTCAGCATAACAAAGCGCTTCATGTATATCTCTGGGCCTATACTCAGGAGGGTGTGCGGAAACTAGGAATCGGTAAATTCTAATCTTTTACTCAGATTATGCACTCTATTCATAAAACGAAAAATTTATTAACTATATGTATATATAGTTAACAAGGTGATACTATGGGATACAAAACAAAATTACAG
>DASRUK010000182.1:0-8005 GCA_035655475.1 Candidatus Nanoarchaeia archaeon | reverse complement strand
CTTACCTCCCAACGTCTTAATCTATTGATACACTCCTTAATATTATTTATGCTCTACTTCGGGGAAGTCTGTAGCCATCGAGGATTTATTTGCCTGAAGGGAGTCATAGGCCTTCTCAAGAAATCCTGAGAAAAATTCTGTGTTTGCCCATATTGCCAAATCATAGCCTGGATGGACATCCTCGTCGCTCATCAGCATGAACAACAGCTCTTTTTTGTCGACAATTACAAATCTTGAGGCCAGGCGAGTGGACTCAACGCTTGCAAGCTTTGAGCATTCTTTAAAGCACTTGTCCTGAGGGCTAATTGGGCCGGCTATCCTAAGTTTTACGCCTTTTTGCTTTGCTGCTGCAAGATGGGCAAACAAGGCGTCTTTTTTTCTCTCAATACCTTGCGCTGTCGAAACGATAGTGACTGATTTTTTTGCACCTTTTATCATGGTTATGAGATGGTTGTAGATGTTTCTTCTTCCCTTAATTGCGCCTGTAAGATCAGTAGGCTCTATAAGATCAAGGCCCTGGCCATGAAGAGTGCTAAGGGCATCGACAATCCCTGCTGATTTTAATTTTTCTATAAGATTCAATTGAGTTTCAGTCTCTTCTTTTACCTTCTTTTTTATCCTATCGATAACCTCGTCTGGTTTTACTGCTACATATCTTATGGGCTTTCCTGGCTTTAGCAAGATAAACCCTTTTTTCTCAAGGCTTTCGAGAACGTCATAGCTTCTTGACCTTGGAACGTTTGCAATATCAGAGAGCTCTCCTGCTGTGGAAACGCCCCTTGAAAGAAGCGCCGTCCATATCTTACTCTCATAAGTATTAAGACCAAAATCCCTAAGCTTGTTTAAAAAATCCTTTTCTACCAGCATTATATCACCTGAGAACCTCTTTTAGATTATCGGAATGGTTTACCTTATATAAAGGTTTCTATAATTAACTATTCTTAAGTGACAAATATTTTTTCAAGGCAAAGATTTATATAGGAAGCGGCAAATTCTTTAAGCCATGAAGCATCAGGTATGCTTAGCGGTTATTCTGAACATTATTATAGCATAAGCTATAATTCCTAACGGGGTTATAGCCAACGAGGATAAGATGATAAAAATCTATGATACCACACTTCGGGATGGGACTCAAAGCCCAGAGGTAAACTTCTCAGTAAGGGACAAGCTGGAGATAGCAAAAGCTCTTGATGAATTCGGGGCTGATTATATAGAGCTGGGATGGCCTGGCTCGAACCCTAAGGATAGGGAAGTGTTCCTTGAAGCTGCAAAACTTAAGCTAAACAAAGCATGTGTTGTCGCATTTGGCGCTACCAGGAGGAAAAATATATCTGCATCCGAAGATGAGAATTTGAAGGCTATAATCCAAAGCAAGGCCAAGGCAGCATGCATATTTGGCAAAACATGGATAGACCACATAGACAAACAGCTGAAGATAAGTGCAGAAGAAAACCTTGTCGCTATCAAGGACAGTGTAGAATTTTTGAAGGAGAACCGATTGTATATATTTTATGACCTGGAGCATTTTTTTGATGGGTATAAAGATAATCCTGATTATGCAATGAAATGCCTTAAGACTGCTTCTGATGCCGGGGCTGACTGCCTGGTGCTCTGCGATACCAACGGCGGCTGCCTGCCTCATGAGATCTCTCTAGCAGTCAGGCAAGTGAAGGATTTCATGAGAACCAAGGGAATAAAAAAAAGTCTTGGTGTACATTTCCATAATGATTCTGGGACTGCTGTTGCAAACTGCATAGCTGCTGCAAAGGAAGGAGTTGATGAAATCCAGGGAACAATAAACGGATTTGGGGAAAGGGCAGGGAATGCTGACCTATGCCAAGTCATCGCTAATCTTGCTTTGAAGGAAGGAATAAAGATAGGAGTGGAAGTAGAGAAATTAACCGAACTCAGCAAGCTTGTATATGTACTGTCAAATATCAAACCGTTTGCATCACAACCGTATGTCGGAAGAAACGCTTTTTCGCATAAAGGTGGAATCCATGTCGATGCTGTAATGAAAGGAGCATCCTATGAGCATATAGATCCAAATCTCGTGGGCAATCGAAGAGATATCATACTCAGCGACCTGTCAGGCAAAGCAAACATAGTTGAGGTTGCAAAAAAGCATGGCTTTATCGTATCAAAAGATGATAAAAGGACAGAGGCCATGCTAAAGGATGTCGAGGTGCTTGAGAAGAGAGGATATGATATAGGTAACCTCAAGGCAGAGCAGTTTTTGCTTGTAAACAAACATTTTGGAAACAACAAGGGGTTTTTCGATATAAAGACCTGGAAAGTTATGTCTGAGCAAAGAAACGGAGAATTTTCAGAATGTGTGATCACTGGATCGATCGATGGAAAAAACAGGGAAGTAGTCGCTCCAGTAGAAGGAGGACCGGTCGACTCGATATTTAAGGCTCTCCTGAAGATGACTGCGACAAACTACAAACAGATAAAGGAGATAAAACTCATAAACTATAAAGTCATGATAGCAGAGGAGCAAGGTGCAGAAAGCTCTGTTAGAGTCTATATAGAATTTAGGAACGGCAAAGAGGAGTGGGGAACTGTAGGAGTATCACCAAACATACTAGAGGCATCACTCCAAGCAATCGAAAAAGGATTTAAGTATTATCTGGCAAAGAACTGCTAACTGGTTTTCTTTGTTTATAAATGAAAGTATTTAAATACTCTGCCTATTTATAAAGGAATATATCAAAATAGTGCTAATAAAGGCAATTAAAGCATTATTAGGATAAAAAGAGGTCACTTGGGGGTGCTTTTATGACTAATAAGAAGGAATCTAAGAAGAGAGATATAAAGGTAGTCAATATAGTTGTTTCTACATCTTTAGAGCATGATATTCCCCTTGAAAAGATGGCAGCGACTCTTTCTAATACTGAATATAACCCAGAACAGTTTCCTGGCCTTGTTATCAGGATAAAAGAGCCAAAAACAAGCGCTCTTATCTTTAGCTCTGGCAAAGTGGTCTGTACTGGTGCAAGATCCATGGATAAAGTGCATGAAAGCATCAAGAAAATCATAAAAAGCCTTGAAAAAATCAAGATAAAGATAACTGTCAAACCAGAGATAAAGATACAGAACATAGTTGCATCTGGCAGTGTGGGCATGGACCTAAACCTGAACGTGCTTGCAATGAAGCTTGAGAACACTGAGTATGAGCCAGAGCAATTTCCTGGGCTAGTCTACAAACTTGAAGAAGCAAGGGCAACTTTCCTGTTGTTTTCCAACGGCAAGATAGTATGCACAGGAACAAAGAGCGAAGAAGAAGTCCATTCAGCGCTTGACAAGCTTATAGAGAATCTAAAAAGGGTCAAGTAAAGGGCAAGTTTCTTAAGGTAGCAGCGTCTCCTATAGAGCCCTACCTTAAAAATGGAAGCGCAAGTCGAGAAATTCAAGGATTTCATTGAAAAAAACTATCTTTCTATTTTGAACGATAATCTTCGAAAGGACAAGAGGTTTCTTGTCATAGATTTTGCCGAGCTCTCTATGTTCAATCCTGAGCTTGCTGAAATACTTCTTGAGCAGCCAGAGGATACGGTGAGGACAGCTGAACTTGCCATAGAACAGCTTGACCTGGACAATGCCAAAAATGTCAGGGTAAGGTTTAAGAATCTTCCGCAGTCACAATTCATACAGATAAGGAACATAAGAAGCGCACATCTAAACAAACTCTATCAGATGGAAGGGATAGTAAGGCAAAAATCAGACGTGAGGCCGCAGGTTACGGCAGCTAAATTTGAATGCCCATCGTGCGGCAATATCATAAATGTCCTCCAGCTTGACACTGCATTTAAAGAGCCTACAAGGTGCGGGTGCGGCAGGAAAGGAAAATTCAACATGATAAGCAAAGAGCTGGTCGATGCACAAGGGCTTGTCCTTGAGGAATCACCTGAGAGCCTTGATGGCGGCGATCAACCAAAAAGGATGAATGTTTTTTTGAAGGATGATCTGGTCAGCCCGTTTTCAGAAAGGAAAACATCTCCTGGTGCAAAGATACGCGTGGTCGGGATGATAAAGGAAGTGCCGATAATACTTAGGACCGGAACAAAGTCTACCCGCTTTGACCTTTTGATAGAAGCAAATTGTGTGGAAGCTGTGGAGGAAACTTTTTATGAAGTCGGCATCAGCGAAGAAGAGGAAAGGCAGATAAAAGAGCTGTCTGAAGATCCAAAACTCATCGATAAGCTGATAGCTTCAATAGCTCCTTCTATATACGGCCATGACAGAATAAAAGAAGCGATACTTCTCCAGATGATGGGCGGAGTGCATAAAAAAAGGAAAGATGGTGTTCAGAGCAGAGGAGATATGCATGTCCTTTTAATAGGGGATCCTGGAGCTGGAAAGAGCGCACTTCTAAAAAGAGCAAATATAATAGCACCAAAAGCGAGATATGTCAGCGGCAAAGGCGTGTCCGGTGCAGGCCTTACTGCTGCTGTTGTCAAAGATGAATTTCTCAAAGGATGGAGCCTTGAGGCAGGAGCGATGGTACTTGCTTCAAACGGGCTGGTATGCATAGATGAGATGGATAAGATAGGAAATGACGACAGGGCTGCGATGCATGAGGCTATGGAGAACCAGAGCTATCATCCTGGGACAAAGATAATGCTCTCAGATGGAACTGTTCATCCTATCGGAGATTTTGTTGACAAAATAATTGAATCTAATAAGTCCAAGGTAATCCCGGGCAAAGATTGTGAAATGCTACCTGTAAATGATATTGAATTACTCACGACTGATTTTAACAAGATATTTCCAGTAAAGGCAAAAATGGTAAGCAGGCACCTGCCACCTGAGTACTTTATAAAGGTCACATACTCAAATGGCAGGTCTATTGCTGTTACCCCTGAGCATCCAATTTTTATCTATGCGGACGGAGGGATAAGGGAAATTCCAGCAGAAAATGTGAGAGGGGGTATGCTTGCTCCTTCCCCCAGGAATCTGCCGACAAGATCGAAAGAAAGCTCCTTAGATAAGGGGGAAGCAGAACGGCATTTCCAGCATTTACTTGACAAGGACTTGGCAAGACTGCTTGGCTATATCATAACTGAAGGCCATTCATATAATAATCCCTCGAACAGATATGCAGAAATCGGAGTATCAAACACCAATGAAAATGTTATTACCGAAGCAAGCGAGCTATTTAGCAGAGTATCTGGGGCCCATGTAAATCTAAATATAAGATATGCAGAAAATACCTGCCATGCCACCAAAGACTTGACTACAGCTAGAGTAAGCTCCAAGCCATTCTATAGCTTTATGTTAAATAATTTTAGAGGGAGCATCAATAAAGCCAGGGGAAAATATGTTGATAATGTTATCCGTTGCAGCAAAAAAGAGAACCAGCTTGCATTTTTATCTACAGCATTTAAGGGAGATGGATTTGTGGATTCTACCAGATGCGGATTTATCACTTCATCTGAGGAATTAGCGCAAGGTTATCAAGATTTATTGCTCCAGAATGGTATTTGGAGCAGAATTGATACAGAATGCAGGCTTGATAAAAAGTATTACAAGGTAGCTATAACAGGCACCCAGAGCTTTAAAAAATTCAATGAGTTAATTGTTGAACCGGATGATAAAAGGAAGCAACGGCTGAGGGATTTTTACTCTTTTAGCAAAAGAAAGCGAAATGAAAGGGATATTCTCCCAAGAGATATGCTTATCGAAATAAACAATATGCTAAAGGATTTTGGGGCAAGTGACGGAAATCTCCTTACGAACATCGTACGAGGATATAATGCCCATAAAGAGACTGTCTTTGATTATGTCGACATCATCAAGGAAAGAATACTCAGCGGCGAAAGAATAATTCATGAAAAAGATACTAAAAAAATAAGGAAGGCTATCCACATTCCTGTAGCTCTTCTGGCTAAAGAGCTTAAGGTTTCAAGTTCAACCATATACAATATCGAAAAAAATAGCGGCAGCAAACAATATTTTAAACTGCTTAGTGCGGCAAGAGGGATGTCAGCCAGGAAAATAAAAAATGCAAAATCTAAAATTGGAAATATTGAACAGTGGAGAAATTCAGATATAAGGTGCCTTAAAATTAATAAGGTTGAGAAAGTGAGAGATGATTCCATAAGATGGGTGTATGATGTGACTGTTGAGCCTACAAGGACATTTATTAGTGAAGGCCTTGTGTTGCATAACACTGTAAGCATATCAAAGGCGAATATCCAAGCAACACTAATCTCAAGAACAACCGTACTTGCCGCTGCAAACCCTAAGTTTGGAAGGTTTGATCCTTACGGCATAGTCGCGGAGCAGATCGACCTTCCTCCAACCTTGATCAACAGGTTTGACCTGATATTTACAATCAAAGACCTTCCTGACGAGAAAAAAGACAGCATGCTTGCAAGCCATATCCTGAACCTGCATCAAAGCCCTCAGTATGATGACCAGGAAATAAACACTGATCTTCTGAAGAAATATATTGGTTATGCCAAAAGGAATATCCAACCAAAATTAAGTGATGGTGCAATAGAGGAAATAAAGAAATATTACCTTAAGATGAGGTCAAGCGGCGGGGGAGAGGATGGGGTGAAGACTATTCCAATCTCTGCCAGGCAGCTTGAAGGCCTTGTCAGGATGAGCGAGGCTAATGCAAGAATTAGGCTTTGTGAGGAAGTGACTAGAAAGGATGCAAAGAGAGCTATTGCAATCCTGGAATATTCACTCATGGATGTTGGATTTGACAAAGAAACAGGTAAGATAGATATCGATAGGATAGCAACAGGAGTCTCTGCTTCTGCCAGGAATAATATCTCAGTCGTGAAAGAAGCGATAAATGAACTTGAGGGAAAGATAGGCAAGACGATTCCAATCGATGATGTTGTCGCGCTATGCAAAGAAAAAGGGGTTTCAGAAGAGAAGGTTGAGGAAGTTCTTGAGAAACTTAAGAGGACAGGTGATGTGTTTGAGCCTCGGCATGGATTTTTGAGCAAGATATAGGATGCCATATCTTGGCACTAATGATTTAAGAGAGGCAAATATCCCGATAAAGAGGTTTGGGCCTAAGAGAGAGTTAATCCGATTGCTACAGAAATTGGCATTGGAGTTAAATTTAATTCCAGTCCAGCGGACATTCCCCAGTCTCCACCCGGTTGTTTTTTCATAGATGGGGAGTAATATTGGAAACAGGGGCATCTATTTGACATGTCAGAAATCGCTTCGGGCGCACGCTCTGATGTGTCAGAAACCGCCTATGGCACATACTTTGCTCATGCTTTGTCTATGACGCATCAAGCGATTTCTCTAGCATGCTCAAAAACTCCCTACAAACAGGCAAAAATGGGGAGTTTTTGACACTTTAGCCCAGAGTAAGCCAGCGATTTCTCTAGCATGCTCAAGAACACGCCCCGGGCTTTTTAGCCCGGCGGTTCTTGACATAATCGAATCTATCGGCAATAAAACCCCCTTCTCAGTAAGTTATTTAAACAAGCGCTAATACTTTTTCTTTCGGTGGGTGGATGGATAAGATACAAAAGAGACAGGTAGCGTACAAAACAGCTATTTCTGATATTCTAAAAGCAGACTATGTAAAAGAGGAAGGCGAATGGGTGCCTAACTATGTCAAAATCGGAGATAAGAAAGTCTCTAGAGTGAATATACTTGCTGTGGTCGTGGGAAAACAAAACATTGAAAACACAAACTACCAGGGGATGCTAATAGATGATGGTTCTGGAAAGATATCTGTTAGGAGCTTTGAGCGCAGTTTCGATTTGCTTAATGTGGGCGATTTCGTGTTGGTGATAGGCAGACCTAGAGAATACTTTAACGAAAAGTATATAGTAGCAGAGATAGCCCGGAAGATGGAAAATCCCCTATGGGCTGAGCTTAGGAAGATAGAGATCAACAAGGTTGCATGCACTGAAGAAGAGCTTGCGCCTGTCCAGGAAGATGCCCAGGAAGCAACGCCATTTTCAAGTGAAACAATAAACCAAAAGATCTTTGAGTTAATCCGGGAGATAGACAGCGGAAG
>DASRUK010000181.1:0-4634 GCA_035655475.1 Candidatus Nanoarchaeia archaeon | reverse complement strand
GCTCATCAGCTGCTTCAATCACTTCTTTGTCCCTCACTGAGCCGCCTGGATGGATTATCGCTTTGATCCCTGCTTTTGCTGCCTCATCAACTGCATCTCTAAACGGGAAGAATGCGTCAGAAGACATAACACCTCCTTCTGCCCTTCCTGCTGACTTCCTTGTGGCGATAATTGAAGCATCAACCCTTGACATCTGGCCGACGCCAAGGCCATAAGCTGTCTTGTCTTTGCAGAAAACGACTGAGTTTGACTTTGTATGCTTGTTTACTTTCCAGGCAAACTTCAAATCCTCAAGCTCTTGCCTTGAAGGTTTTCTTTTTGTGACGACTTTTAGCTCTATCTTGTCTATATCCGGCCAATCCCTGGTCTCTACGAGAATGCCATCAGTGACTCTTTTTATAGCAATGCCTTCGTTTGATTTTGTTATCGGGCCTGTTTCAAGGAGGCGTATGTTCTGCTTGTTTTCCTTGATGTAGTTTAAGGCTTCCTTATCAAACTCCGGCGCAATGATCACCTCTATGTATTTTCCCTTTGTCATTTCGGCGACTTGCTTTGTGCACCTTTTGTTTAGTGCAATGACACAGCCAAATGCAGACATGGGATCGACATTATATGCATCTTCAAAGGCTTTCTCTATAGTATCCCTTGAAGCTATGCCGCATGGATTGCAATGCTTTATGACAGCAACCGTAGGCTCTTTGAAATCCTTGACAAGCTCAAATGCTGCATCGCCATCAAGATAATTGTTGAACGAAAGCTCTTTTCCTTCCATAGGGACTTTTGCATTTATCACGGATGTCTCCTTTGGAAACGGATCTTTGTATATGGCTCCTCTTTGATGAGGATTTTCTCCATATCTTACATCCCTAAGCTTGTCAAATGCAAGCGTCAGGGATTTGGGCAGAGGATCTTTTGTTATCTTGTCGTTTAAGTAGTTGGATATTATGGAGTCGTATCTTGCTGTGTGCTGAAATGCTTTTACTGCAAGTGCTTTTCTTGTTTCTTCAATTACTTTCTTTTTTTCTTTTAGTTCCTTGATTATCTTAGGGTAGTCTTTTGGGTCGACAACTATCGCTACTGACTCAAAGTTTTTTGCAGAGGACCTTACCATAGAAGGGCCGCCTATGTCTATGTTTTCTATTATCTCTTCAAATTTTACATTTGGTTTCTTGGCAGTCTCTTCAAAAGGATAAAGATTTACGACGACTATGTCTATCATCTCAATGCCATGCTCTTTTGCCTCTGCCATATGCTCTTTTTTTGATCTTAAGGCAAGAAGCCCGCCATGGATCTTTGGATGCAAGGTCTTTACCCTTCCTTCCATCATCTCAGGAAAGCCAGTATAGTCAGAAACATCCGTCACTTTTATCCCTGAATCTTTCAGTTTCTTTGCTGTGCCACCTGTTGATAAGATTTCGATCTTTAGGTTTATGAGCTCTTTTGCAAGGTCAACTATACCCTCCTTGTTTGATACTGAGATAAGCGCTTTCATCTGTTATGATAACCTCCTTTGCCTAAGTCCTTACAGGGTATCATAACTTTAAAAATACCCTGATAGGGATTTTTATATTATATGAACAATCCTCCCTTCAACTTTTAACTTACCATCTCTAAACAATTCTATACCTTTGATTATGATCTCCTGCTCGGCTTTCTGCACTTTTTCTTTAAGCGAGTCGACTGTCTCTCCTTCATCGATGTTGACAGCTTTTTGGAGAATAACAGGGCCTGTGTCTGCTCCTTCATCAATGAAAATCAAAGTAGGGCCTGAAAGCTTACAGCCGTATTTTAAGACCTCTTGATGTACGTTTTTGTCCATTCCGCCGGCAAACATCGGAAGAAGGCTTGGGTGGATGTTCATTACCTTGTTTTTCCACTTGTCTACAAACCAGCTTGACATGAGCTTCATATAGCCTATCAGAAGTATAAGCTGGACACCATGCTTTGCAAGAAGTGAATCGACTTCCTTGTCATATTCTTCGCGCTTTTTTCCTTTTGGATCGAGGAAGATAGCAGTCAGCTTATGCTTTTTTGCCCTTTCAAGGATATAAGCGTCTTTTTTATCGCTTAATACAAAAGAAATCTCAACACCTTTCAGCTTTCCTGACTCAAGGGTATCAATAACAGCCTGAAGGTCAGTGCCTTTAGTGCTTCCAAGTACGGCAATCTTTAGGATTTCAAATCACCGTACATCCAAGAAATCTGTGCTGTATATAAAGGTTACTGCTTCAAACTTTTGCGTTCTTAACAAACACATAGGAATTCAGGACATTGCAGGCAATTCTTAATCCATTGAGGGCATTCATCGATAGCTTTTATTGCGATGATAATGCTTCTGCCTTGGCTGCAGGGACATGCATAACGCCTCTTTCTTGGTGATACTCCCCACCGACAAGAACGTAGTCCATGGCTCATCTATAGCATTATTGCTTAATATTCTTTATGGCTCACCGAGGGAAATTGTAAAAGTTTAGTGCTTGGTGGAGATGCAACTATTTTCTTTTATAAAAAGAAAAAATTAATTGTATAATGTTTGGACTCCTTTAATGTCGCCTGATTCAAGCGATCTCTTGTTTATCTCACCTACGCTTGCATAGCCATACATTGTCTGAGCAGCGCATGCACTGTTGTATAGATCACCAAGCCCAACAGAATGCCCTAGCTCGTGCGTAGCGAGGCTTTCAAAATCCATCTTGTCTGGATGGCCGCTTGACGACCAGTCAAAATCCACATCATCATAGACTTGATCCCATTCAGAAAGCATCCTTGCTCTTGGGTTCCCACCAAATACTCCCCAAACAACGGTTATTGCAATCGCTCCTGGCTCTGAGATGCTGCCAAACAGCACTTCGTTCTTATTGTCTGGGCTTTGCATATTTATACCATCTACCAACCCTTCTATCCTTTCTCCAATTATCTCTTTTTGGGCTGCCGTTTCCCATTTTGAAATGTCAAGCGCCAGGTTGTCATTGATGAAGGCGCTGTCGAGCCCTCTTGAGTTATCAGTCAGGACCATATATGGCTCTATATTTTTCCATCTTGCACCGCTTGCAAGGAAGGAATAGCATGAGTTAGCTCCAGGCTTTGTCTTTGCCTCTTTGTAATGTACTAACGCATAGCCCTCGACAACCCTGCCAGAGTCCATCGCTCTTCCAAGATAAAACACTCCTGGCTCCACTTCCACTGCTTTCTTGGGAATCTTAACCATCCTGTCTGGCTTCTGCTCAATACCAGCAAAAACAAGGATCGAAGATAAGACCAACAAAGCAAGAAATCCTAAATATCTTTTCATATCAATCACCTCGATTTATGAAAGGGTTGAGAACTTATAGCTATAAATATTTTGCTTTACAGCATCTTATCTTGCAGTTCCATGCATTCTAACGTATTCTCAAGAAGACAGGCAATCGTCATAGGACCAACGCCTTTTGGGACAGGAGTTATGTATCCTGCTACCTCTTTTACTTCGTCAAAGTCAACATCGCCGACTAATTTATCATAAACTTTGTTTGTGCCTACATCGATAACAATAGCGCCTTTTTTGACCATATCCTTTGTTATCATCCTTGGCCTGCCGACAGCTACAACAAGGATGTCTGCTGTCTTTGTGTAATGCGTCAAATCTTTTGTCTTTGAATGGCACATCGTCACAGTGCAGTTTCTTTGTTGCAAGAGGAGTGCGATAGGTTTGCCAACGAGGTCTGACCTTCCAATAACGACTGCATGCTTTCCTTCAATGTCGACACCAGTGGAATCTATGAGCTTCATCACACCTTTTGGTGTTGCAGGGATTATCATGTTGCTTCCTTTTAGCAGATGGCCAAGGTTTAGTGGATGAAGGCCATCAGCATCCTTGTGAGGAAGTATTGCGCCGATTATCAGGTTTTCATCAATATGATCAGGCAAAGGCAGCTGGACAAGCATGCCGTGTATTTTTGGATCCTGGTTTAAATTGTCGATGGTTTCAAGCAATTCCCCTGTATCTGTCTCTTCAGGAAGAATGACTTTTTTGGAAACAAACCCTATCTCAAGACTCTTTTTTTCCTTCATATTGACATATATCTCAGAAGCGGGATTGTTTCCGACAAGGACAACAGCAAGGCCTGGCTTTGTCTTTGCCTTTGATGTTTTCTTTTTTAAGTCAGCTCTTATACCCTCTGCTATCTTTTGGCCGTCAATTATTTTTGCTGTCATAATATGAAAAGTAAAGAAAGGGTTATATAAAGTTTTTCTCTAGCGCCTTGTTAATTGCCTCACTGCATCTCCATTTATGCTGAAGAAGATCGTACTTCCTTCAGGCACCCTGTCAACATCGATAGGTCCTTTGTCATGGGCAACCACTTTTCCCCTATACATCGCTACATACTCACCGGAATAGGTAGGAGTTTGATAAGATCCCCTTCTTGGCGCTTGCCGATTTTGTGGGGTATACATAGGTTAAAACTCCCTATATATCGGAAACTCAGCGCAAAGCCTGTTTACCTTTGCTTTTATCTCTTTTTTTAGATGAGCGTTTGTCGGGTCTTTTAGGATGCTTGCTATCCAGTCGCCGATTATTTCCATCTCGCCTATCTTCATCCCTCTTGTGGTGATAGAAGGCGTTCCCATCCTTAGGCCAGAAGGATCAAATGGAC
>DASRUK010000180.1:0-4402 GCA_035655475.1 Candidatus Nanoarchaeia archaeon | reverse complement strand
CATAACATAAGGCTGCTCTTACTCCACGCACCTTGTTTGCTGCCATGCACATCCCTATGCCTGTTCCACAGACAAGGATTCCAATGTTGCCTGAGGATGCTACTTTTAATGCGACTTTCTTTGCGATGACAGGATAATCGACAGGATCTTTCGAATGAGCGCCTTGATCATCAAGCCCATAGCCTTTTTCGGCAAGGTAGGCTTTTATTGCTTCTTTTAAGTCAAATCCTGCATGGTCTGAGCCGATAATTATGGTTGCCATCGATGCTTCTTTACAGGCCCAATGTTTTTAAATCTTTTGTAACAACAGAAATCCTCTAGTCAATCATCTACCCTCAATTGGATTTATGTTGTGCTCAAGAACACGCCCCGGGCTTCAGCCCGGCGGTTCTTGACATGCCTGGTACGAATCGATATTTTTCAAAATCTTCAAGCTTTGCCCAGACAAACTCTGTATTTTCATGGCAGAGCTTGACTTTTTTTCTTTTGCATTGCAGAGGTAGCATGCGACAACCCATCTTTTGCCGCTGTCAATTATCTCCATAACCTTGCCTGTCTTTATTATCTCTGCAGAAAGGCCAGTCTCTTCTTTTATCTCCCTTAAGACAGTCTCTTCACCAGCCTCAAGCTCTTTTACAAATCCTGAGCAGAAACTCCATTTGTTTGGATAGTTATAATCATCAGGTGATCTCTTCAACAAAAGGTATCTGTTCTCATATTGGACTATTCCAGTCACGACAAAAAAGGTTTTCATACAACCAATGCAATACCTGTAAGCATCAGCAAGGCTGAAAATATCTTCAAGCAGATGGTTTTTTTGTCTATGTTTTCCTTGATGAAGCGGGGGATAAATAAAGAAACCAATGCCGCAAGTATTATCACAAAGAGGCCTTCAAGGCTTGAGGTAAGGGTAACAAGCGAGACAGGACCTTTCTGGATGGCAACTATCGCAAATATCATGCCGCTAAATCCCAGAAACTCTGCAACATATGCAAGGACAAGGTTCTTTTTCCCCATGGCCTTGACAGTCTCTTTGACGTGCGCCCTTATCGTGCCTGATGAGGCAAATATTGCGCAGGCGAAGATAAGCCAGGCTAACTGCCTAAGAACATTGAGGGTTATGAAGTCGGTCTGCTGGATGGCTTTTATAAATACACTGTTCAAGCTGTAAAGAATAGCCGACACCAGGGTGATAAGTATACCGCTTGTGCATATAAATCTCTTGTCGACTTTTTTTATCGATAAAGCCATGCTTCCTACCATCATCAATGGGAATGCAATATAATGCTTAAGCGACAAGGTTTCACCGAGAAAAACGGTTGCAAAGATAAGGACTATCAACGGCTGGATGCCCATCAAAGTGACGATGGTAGAGACATCTTCTTTTCTTAAAGCTGTGAGATAAAGCCAATAGCCAAGAAAAGCTGAAAGCGCTGAAAGTGCGATGAACAGAAGCACTTCTGCATCCGGAAAATCGACCTTGCCAAAGAACAGCAATAAAAGGACAAAAAAGCATACGGGTGCTGTAATGACCATATAACTAAACGGGTGCCTCATAAATTTTATCCTGATAAACTTGACGATGACTGCTGCGACTGACCAGAAAATCACAGCCAGCATTATAAAAAAGAACCAGCTTAAACCCATGCTGAATGGCCCCATTGGATGAGGAGGTCAAAACCTTTTATGTTAGGTATATCGCAGGCGCCAAAGCAAGAGCCCATCCAGATAAAGATGTCAGCACCTGTCTCTTTTTCAAGTTTGTCTGCTATCTCCTTTGCCTTTGGCTTTAAGCCTTCAGGCAGCTGTATGCAGACCTTTTTTGCCTTTGTTCTCTTTATCTCTGCTACTGCTTTTTCCAGCTCAAGATCATACATGAAAATTTAATAGAAAATAGTTATATAAAAAGGTGCTGGTCAAAACTCAAGGAACAGCTCGTCCATCTCATAAGAGCTAAGCTTCTTTTTGTTTAGGACTGCCATCTTTGGCTTTTTTCCATGAGCGCCCCTTATCTCGTCATACTCAAAGTCGCCTTTCTGGCTTCTTGGTTCAAATTCATCCAACTCTTCCATAATTACTCACCGATAAAGCCTAATTTTTCATACTCTCTCTGCTTTTTTACTTCTTTGTCTATCAGCTGCCTTTTTGCTTCGCTGACAGATGCTTCCTGGTCAAGTTTTTCCAAAAGGCTCATAGAAACAGCTTATTATAACTACTATTTAAAGGTTTCGTTCTGTTGTTATTTAACAGTAGTTAATCCTCTATCTTAATGGGATACGGGTATATCTTTTGCACTCGCTACAGTAATAGATTATCCTACCTTTTGCCAGCCTCACCCTTGAATTTACAGAGGGAATCAACACTGAAAAACAGTGCTTGCAGAGCTGGCGCCTTATCTCTTTTGGCAGCTTTAGCTTATACTTCATGTGAAGGTGCTTTATCTTCTTGGAATATACGTTTGAGAGGCGAAGATCCTGTTTATAGAGCTTTTTTGCTCTTTCCAGCAATTTGGGGATATTTTCCCTTGCTTCTTTTTTTGCTTTTAATTTTTTCAACAGCTTTGCTCTCATATCCTTTCCTTGTTTTTGAGTGATTTATTAAGCTTTGCTTTAGTGATATGTTAAATAAATTATACATTATAGCAAATTTTATATATTGAATGTTAAAAATATACTACTTATTGCAAAATCATATTAAAAAATACAGGCAGTTGTATAAACTGCGGCAGTCAGACTTAAGTGAAAAACTGGGAGTGTCTCGAGTTACTATAATCTTCATAGAATCGTCCAAGCATGAGCCAAGCCTTGGTCTTGCTTTTAAGATGGCCCGGCTTTTCAACTGTTCAATCGAGGAGCTGTTTGATGATAAATAAATTTATAAAAAAGGCGGGATTATCCTTGCCATGCTAAATTTTCTAAAAAAACTGTTTATGGAAAAGACAGAAGAGGCAGAAGCAGAGAGATTGTCCCTAGCAGAGCTTGACGGATGGCTCAATGTGAAGATCAAGTCTTCAAAAGCGCAAATCGACGTCAAGGTGGAGGAAATAACCAAAAATATCAGCAGCGAGATAGCGAGCACAAAAGCAAACATCTCAACGCTAATTTCCGCAAACCTGCACAACCCTAAGATAAGCGTCAGAGAAACCCAATTCATGGAAGGCAACAGGAGTGCATATATCCTTGCAGTAAACAATTTTCTAAGGCTGATAGAATTCGAGGACAGAGAGCCAAATGAACTGCTTAACGCCTGCAATGAATTTTCATCAAGGCTTGAAAAGTTTGGTAAAAATACAGTCAGGCCATATCATATACTTCAGGAATTTTTTGCCAACGAGAGCAGAGATATCGCAATCAATATCAAAAACATCGAAAGGCTGATGATAGAGCTAAAGATCGCAATATCGCCTGCAAAGCTGGACAGGATAGAAACGATCACAGCACTTTATCTAGATATCCAAGGAAGGAGCAAGAGAAGAAATGCCCTGGAAGACGGGCTTGAGGAAAGCAAAAGACTCCTCGATGAGATGGTAAAAAACAGGATCACGACCGAAAGCGAGCTTGCGGAGCTAATGAAGAGGAAGGAGTATAAGAACTTTTTAGAACTCAAAGCTGAAAAAGAGGCTGTGCTTGCCACGATACGGGAAGAGAATTCAATGATAATAAACAGTTTTTCTGCAATCGAGCGGCCACTAAAAAAGCTGGATAGGATGGTTGCTGAAGATAATCGACTCCTCCAAAAATATGTAGAGAACTGCGTTGATGCGCTTGTATTTGACAAGGATCTTAAGATATTTGCAATACTTGGCAAGCTTGAGCAGAACATAAACAACCTCACACTTGACCTTAAGGACAAGAAGCGAGAAAAGGTGCTCTTGTCGCTAAAATCCATCACCAGAGAATACCTTACTGGCTTTCAAAATAGGCGCAGGGAACTCTCTGACAAGCTTAGATCGTTAGAGGCAAGCATAGGCCAGAACCAAAGCCATAAGGAAGAAAGAAAACTATTGTTTGACCTAGAGACTGCAGGTGATGATATCGAGAGAATACAAGGCGAAGTGAACAATCTTAGCAGCGAAACAGCCAAATGTGAAATCAAAGAATCAAAAGAAAAGATAGCAAAAGAGATAAACGAATGTTTTGGGACGAATGTTTTTATTGATTAAGCGCTTCTTTTATTGCATCCCTGCCTGCTGAGCTGCCGTTGATAAGCTCAAGGGTCGCTCCACCAGCGCTGGTCATCGTCGAAAAGGAATCATGGGCTTTTCTTGAGTTAATCCTTGCAACAGTATCTCCTCCTGCGGCGATGGTGATTCCGCCTTTATCTTTGCAGGCCTTTGCAGCCATGAATGTCACCTTGTCAGTGTGTGATAGCTTCTCAACCTTATCATCTTCTATCGAGTAAG
>DASRUK010000179.1:0-5978 GCA_035655475.1 Candidatus Nanoarchaeia archaeon | reverse complement strand
AACTGGTTGTTTTCACCTGAAATCAAGGCGTTTTTAGCTTCTTTTTGATCCTACTACCTGACTTTCGGAGCTAAAACTGAAAAAAGCAGTCAAACTGTCAAATTCATCTGGCTAATAAACGCTAAAAAACGCCTTCTCACCAAGCGTGAAAAAACCTGAAAAAATACGAAAAGTGAACTCAGAAAACGCTAACTGTCAAACTTGGGTTATTTAAGAAATCTTATCCCATCTAAGCAATAAAGCAAGATTATTTAAAAACCTTATTCACCATCTCAATCTAACAAATAAGAAATAAATAATTTACTCAACCATCTCAATCTCAATATTCAGACCTTCAGGGATAGGCACTCTCATCACCAATCGCAAAGCCCTTTCATCAAGCCCGAGATCAACAACTCGCTTGTAGATCCTCATCTCAAATCTGTCCCAAGTGCTAGAACCACGACCATCTGGCCCCTTCCTGGTTGTCACTTTAAGTTTCTTCGTCGGCAAAGGTATAGGCCCTCGCATATCAACGCCTGTCTTTGTTGCTATGTCTTTTATGTACTCGCAGACCTCGTTGATCTTTGATATTTCCGTGCTTGCTAGTTTTATTCTTGCTTTTTGCATTGGTTTACCTCATGAACAAGCATTTGGCTTGTCATGAAACGGGGTAAAAAATATTTACTTTTTCACCAGGTCGATGCACATTCCTGCTGCAACTGTTGAACCTGAATCCCTGACTGCAAATCTACTCATCTCTGGGATGTCTTTGTTCCTTTCAATTACCAGTGGCTGTATTGGCCTGACCTTTATGATTGCTACGTCGCCGTTCTTGATAAAGTCTGGGTTTTCTGCAAGTACTTCGCCGGTTGCCGGGTTAAGCTTCTTTAAGATTGCCATCACCTGGCAAGCAACCTGTGCAGTATGTATATGGAATACTGGCGTATATCCCACTGTTATGACAGTCGGATGGTTCAACACCACTATCTGAGCGGTAAATTCGGTTGCAACTGTTGGAGGTGTGTCGACATGCCCAAGAACATCTCCTCTTGCTATGTCTTTCTTCTCGATGCCCCTTACGTTGAAGCCTATGTTGTCTCCAGGCTCTGCCTGCTGCATCTGCTCATGGTGCATCTCGATTGTCTTTACTTCGCCTGTTATCCCTTTTCCTTCTCTTGCTGGGACAAATATGACCTTGTCTCCTACTTTCATTATACCCGTCTCTACTCTACCTACCGGAACAACTCCGATACCAGTGATGTTATAAACATCCTGTAAAGGTAGCCTCAAAGGCAGGTTTACTGGCTTGTCCGGCGGGCTTAGAGTATCAAGTGTCTCTAGAAGTGTTCCGCCAGTGTACCATGGCATCTTTGCTGACTTATTGACAACGTTTTCTCCAAGAAGTGCTGCTTCTGGGATGAACTTGATTGTGTCTGGCTTGTATCCGACAGACTTAAGCAGTACACTTACCTCGTCCTTGACTTTGTTGAACCTTCCTTGGTCATAGTTGACCATGTCCATCTTGTTCACTGCGATTATTATCTGGTGGACTCCAAGTGTTCTTGAAAGGAAGATATGCTCCTTTGTCTGGGCCTGGACTCCGTTTGAACAATCAACTACTACAACACCTGCGTCAGCCTGTGCAGCGCCGGTTATCATGTTCTTGATGAAGTCCTTGTGCCCAGGTGCGTCGATTATTGTAAAATAATACTTTGGCGTGTCAAATCTTTTGTGTGCAAGGTCGATTGTGACTCCCCTTTCCTGCTCTTCTTTCAGGTTGTCCATGACGAAAGCAAATTCAAAGCCTACTTTTCCAAGCTCTTTTGCTTTGTCCTTTAGCTTTCTCATCGCCTGCTCATCGATGTTTTTAGAATCGTACAGTAGTCTTCCAACTGTTGTTGATTTTCCGTGGTCGACGTGACCGATGAAAACCAGGTTTATGTGTGTTTTTTCTTTAGCCATTATTTACCACCTTTTCGTTTATTATTATTATAAATATTTATCCTATTCTGGAATTTACTTTTTGTTTATAAATCTTTTTATTTGCAAAAGATTTATGCACCGACCATCGCGTCAGTAAGTCCCTTCCTGTCTTTGATGTTCTTGACTATCTTTACCTGAAGCTCACCAGGAACCTTCTCAAACATCTGGTCGACAAGTGAGCTGCTTCCTCGTCCGGCAGTTGCAGACCTGAGGTCTGAACTCCATCCAAGCAGCTCTCCTACGGGCATCTTTGCCTTTATCTTGACGAAGTTTCCTTCCTGCTCCATCTCAAGGAGCTGCCCTCTCTTGCTGCTGATAAGCTTGCTTATCTCTCCCATGAACTCGTTTGGAGCCTCGATTTCTTGGATCTGATAAGGCTCAAAAAGTATTGGGCCTGCCTGCATCATAGCGCCCCTTATTCCGTCCCTGATGGCAGGATAGACCTGGGCAGGGCCTCTATGGATAGCATCTTCATGCATTGCAGCATCGGTCAAGACTACTTTTACGCCCACGCAAGGCTCCTTGCATATTGGGCCTGCACTCATGACGTTTTCAAACATGTCAAGTATCATCTCCATAGCTTCGCTGATATGGACAAGGCCTCTTGTCATGTCGAGGAACATGTTTCTCTTGTATATATCCTTGATGTTTGTCGCAGTCTTTGAGTCCATCCCAAGTTCGACGAGCTTGTCTCTCACCACCAGGTCTTTTTTCTTGAACCTCACTTCAGGAAGATCCCCTTTCTTGATAGCATCCACGATAGCAGGCTCAAGTGGCTCTACATAAAAGTAAAATTTGTTGTGCTTGTTTGGTGTTTTTCCTTCAACTTCTGCTGATTTTCTTGTGATAGTCTCTCTGTAGACGACGATGGGATCAGATGTCTTTACCTGCAGCCCTTTCTCTGTCTTTATCCTGTTCTCGACGATCTCAAGATGAAGCTCGCCCATACCGCTCATGAGGTTCTCGCCGGTCTCTTCGTGGATCTCTATCTTGATAGAAGGATCCTCTTTTGCTACCTTTCTAAGCACTTCGACCAGTTTTGGCAAGTCCTGCGGTTTGGTGACCTCGATGCTTTTTGTGATGACCGGTTCAAATATATGCTTTAGCTCTTCAAATGGCTGGTTGTCAGGATCATCTGTTACAGTATCTCCTGCATAACCCTGAACGCCTGCAAGAGCTAGCACGTTTCCTGCCGCAATATCCTTGAAAGCTTCAGGTTTGATTCCGATGTACATCAGTACGTTCTGCGCTCTTTGAGGTGTTGCGATATTATTGATATAGACATTCTGTCCTTCTTTAAGGGTGCCAGAGAAAAGACGACCTGCTGAGATTTCTCGTCCAGACTTTGGATCGATTGTAATTCTGGTGATGCAGAAAGCTACCTTTCCGTTAGGGTTGCACTTTACAAGCCCCTGCCCCATCTCTGAATCAAGCTCTCCTCTCCATATCCTGGGGATTCTGTAAGGCTGAGCCGCGATAGGATCAGGCAGATGCTTGATAACCATATCAAGTATTACTTCATGGAGTGGTGAATTCTCCCAGAACCATTTCTTCTTCTCTTCTTCTGGCATCTTGTATGCAGCAAGGATGTCCTTGAAGGTTATTCCTTTCTTCTTCATATAAGGCAAGCTTAATGCCCAATTCTCTCGAGCAGAGCCAAAAGCCACACTTCCGTCCTGGATGTTTACTTTCCACTTCTGCCCATAATCTTTTTCTGCTATCTCTTCAACAAGTTTGTTAAACTCAAGGATGATTTTTATCAGTCTCTCCTGTATTTGTTCAGGAGTAAATAGCATTTCGTTGATTAGTCTGTCGACCTTGTTCACAAACAGCACAGGCTTTACTCTTTCACGCAGCGCCTGCTTAAGGACTGTCTCTGTCTGCGGCATTATTCCTTCTGAAGCGCAAACAAGCACTATCGTTCCGTCGATAGCTCTCATCGCCCTTGTGACGTTTCCGCCAAAATCTACATGGCCTGGGGTGTCGATAAGATTGATAAGGTATTCTTTTCCCTGGAATTCATGGACCATGGATACGTTTGCTGCATCGACTGTAAGAAGTCTTTCCTGCTCGTCAGAATGCTGCCAGGTTACCATGCCTTTGTCAAGGTCTCCTGCAAAGGTTTCAGCCATAAGGCCTGCTGCAGCTAGTAGATTATCAGTAAACGCAGTTTTTCCATGGTGGATGTGTGCGCTTGTACAGATATTTCTGATTTGGAGGGGCTGTCTCATGATCCTGCCCATCCTGTCGATCATTTTTTCTCCCATTATTATCCTCTCCTTACACGAAAAAAGCCAACTCTGGCTTTTTGTTTTTTCTGGCTTTTTTGTGTCCTAGAAATTATGGGCAAGGGCCTCACGCCCCCTTTTAGGGTGGGATAGGCACTTTTTGCCCTAATAATTTCTATGATTTCCAGAATACTTTGTCGATTGTTACGTTTCTTATCTCAGTAGGGTACATGGTATAGACCAGTTCATCAGGCCTAAACCATAATTTTATCTCCCTTTCAGCTTCCTTTGGATTCTCAGACGCATGCACGACGTTTTCAAAGACGCCTGCCTGGGTTATCCTTCCGTATTTGCCTCTTATCGAGGTAGGGTCAGCCTTTTCGGGGTTTGTCGCTCCTACTACCTTCCTAATTTTCTTTGTAGCGTCCTCGCCATGATAGGCCAAAGCAAGGACTCTTCTAGTATGATATTCTCCCATTATGTATTTGATGAGTTCGTCGAAAAACTTCTCTTCTCTAAGATGCTGGTAATGCTCTTCAGCAAGCTCTCTTGTCACCTGGACTATCTTTGCTCCGACTATCTTTAGGCCTGTCTCTGCCATCTTTGAAATAACATCGCCTGTCAGGCTTTTTACAAGCCCGTCAGGTTTTATTAAAACAAGTGATTGCTCGACTGCCATTTTACTTTTTATACCTTCCGCTCCATTTGACAAGGTGCGCCTTTCTCTTCAGCTTCAGCGTATTCTTCTCGCATTTGCTGCCGCAAAAATACATTATGGTAGCGTCGCTCTTAACATACATCATCCCTGTTCCGGGCTTTATATTCTCACCGCAAAAAGTGCATTTTACCATTTTTAACTTCCAGAGCCCCTTCCTGCTTTGCTTAGGGCTCTTGCCTCGATTTCAGTTTCTCTTAGCATCAATACGTCTCCAACCTGCACAGGCCCTCTTACGTTCCTTCTTAGGACCTTGTTTTGGTCTCGTCCTGAAAGGACCTTGCATCTTACCTGGATAGCTTCTCCTCTTGTGCCTGTCCTTCCGATGACTTCCTCTACTTTTGCAGGCGTAGCCTCAGTGAAAGTGACTGTACCTTTTTTTACCTCTTCCTGCTGCCCGCGCATCTTTTTTTCAGGTTGCTCAGGGGCTGCCATTGGCTTTTTTGGTGCTGCCATCAAGTTTCACCTACTTTCCCGAGATCTCTTTTATCAGGTTCTTTGCCTCGCCTTCTACGACGATAGCAACAGATGCTGTGGGCTTTTCAATGCCTGCTGCTGCCCCAAGCTCTTCTCTTGATGGGACCTGCACGCATGGGATTCCTTTTTCTTCACATAGAAGCGGGATGTGCATGATTATTTCCGGTGGGCTGACATCTTTTGCAGTGACCACAAGCTTTGCTTCTCCTTTCTCTATAGCCTTTGTCACTTCGTTTGTGCCCTTCCGGAGCTTTCCGGTTGCCTTTGCTGTCTCTATAGCCTCATATATTTTGTCTGATTCATCTGCCATGTTTTTCACCTTTGGTTGTAATTGAGGAACTAGAAAACTAATCCTCATTCCCCCTTTCGGGTTCATTAATCACAGGTAACTAAAAGAGAAATATAACCTGTTTAAAAAGATTGTCTTTTTAAACTGAAGCCAGAAGCATCTAGTGTTCTATAACATCTCTGAAATGCGACAGCTAAACTATACATTTTTCTCAAACCTGTCCCAATAATCTGTGATTGTGCCATAGGTCACTCCTTCTTTGCGAATCTCAAGCCCCTTGAGGGTCTGCCACAACTCAACCTTT
>DASRUK010000178.1:0-4900 GCA_035655475.1 Candidatus Nanoarchaeia archaeon | reverse complement strand
TAATCCTCGCAGGCGTAATGCAGGGAGCAATTCCTCGGTGTGTTGATGAGTTATTTGCAGAAGGAATCAAAACCTACCTAAATGCAGCAAGATGCCATAAGGATTCGCATGAAGGAAATCTTTGGAAAACTCTTGAATATCCTAAAGATATTCAATCTATCTTCTATGAAATGGCATTTAATCTTTACTCAAGAGGCAGCAGAAGCATGTCCGTTGAAGATATTTGCTCGTCAGAAAAGTGGAATGATATTTACAAAAATACAAAGTCTTCAGTGAAGCAGCCATTTACCAAAGAGGAAAGGAAAGCATTGATAAGAGAATTAGCGCTCACCTCTCCTTTTTTTGGTTATTCTAATATACAAGATGGTCAATATCCTTATCAATTTACCAACCTGGCTGTTCAGGAGTATATGGCGGGCCGTGAGTTAATCAGAGCAATAGAACGACTCAATACGGACAGAAAACAAATTACAGTTGACTATATTGCAGAGGCAATTATTAAGATAACAGATCATGATCCTCTTTGGTGGAGACAGCCACTTATCTGCGCTTGCTCAGATACAGATTTGGGAACTCATGTTATGGCATTTTTATTGAAAACAGGTATTGAAGACCTAATAGCAGATGCATATTTTTTTGGTAAGCATAATCCATTAGATCCTAAGGTAAGTGATCAATTTCAAGGAGCATATGAAAAAAAGTATGGACCAAAAAAGCCCACCCAATAAATCTCATGGCTTAGTCTTTGTTGAGTTTTCGCTTAGTGGTAAAAGAAGAAAAAAGATATCTTTTTAAATATTGCCCTACTATGACCAGCAAGTATGAAATGCTCAAATTGCAAAAAGGAAGACCAATGGCTTGAGATAGTAGGTTCTGATCTTATCTGCAAGAAATGTATAAACAAGCACAAGATAATGAGCATCGTCTTCAGGACCCACATCGACACGTTTCATTTTCTTTTAAGGCATCTTCAGCCAAAAAACTATCAGGAATTCATGAAGATAAGCAGGAAAGAGATAGAAAAGCTTGTCAATCTTAAGAAATACGGAATTTTCTTAAAAACTACAAATGTGGTAGAGCTTGAATAACAATTAAATAGTAAATAGTGTTCTGGATTTAAAATGAATGTAGGAGCAGTAATTTCAGGAGGGATGAACAGCTGGTTTGCAGCATACTCTGCTGTGAGCAAGGGTTATGATCTCACATGCATGATAGCAGCATCAAGACATCCTATCCTGGGCATTCAGTCAAAAGCAGCACAGCTGCCATTGATATCTTCAGATACCCTTCAAGGAGCAATCGAGATAGCAAAGGAAAAATACGGCATCTCAGGGGTGGTATTCGGAGTGATAAACTCCACATTTAAAAAAGAAAAGATTGAAGATATATGCAAAAAAGCAGGCGTTGACTGCATAACTCCAATATGGCATATCAGCGACGATCTGTTCCTTCACCAGTTGATGAAAAACTTTCATGTGATAATCTCAGGCATATCTGCTCAGGGCCTTAAAAAAGAGCATCTTGGATTGAGAGTTGGCCTTACATTTCCCGATAGGATGGCAAGCTTGAATATTTCACCGTCAGGAGAGGATGGAAAGTTTGACACCATAGTTCTTGACTGCCCTCTTTTTCAAAGAAAGATAGTCATAGAAAAATCAGAGGCAAGGATGGAAAATGAGTGTAAAGGAACTTTGAATATAACCCGAGCTACCTTAGTTTAGAACTTTTGTACTGTTCTTTCTTGTAGGCATCTATCCGTATGACTTTGGCATTTATTCCTCTTTTTTTCATCTCTTTATCAAGGTCTTTTGCAAAATGCTCCTGGTCATATCCTAGCGCTATTATCTCAGGCTTTATCTCTTCGATAACTCTGTACTTGTCATCTTCATTTCCAATCATGGCTTCATCTGCTATCCTTAAATCTTTGATATGCTGCAGCCTTTGGTTTTCGTTGTACTTTGGAGAATTCTTCTTTACTTCTTTTATCGTAGAATCTCGTGCGACAACAACAACAAGTCTGTCGCCGAGTTCCTTTGCCTTCTTTAGAAAATATATATGGCCTGGATGGATTATGTCAAAGGTTCCAAAGGATAAGGTTATTGTCATAGCGATCGTTAATTAAAAATCATATATTAATCTATCGCAATAGGCGTCAACATAAATATAATAGGTAATCTAAAAATCGTCAGAGGGTTTCTTAAATAACAGTATCTTCTCCTCTTATATGCAGCCTAGAAAAGACAGGTCATTGACAGAGATACAAAGGGGTTTTGATGAGATGCTGTATTTTGTCGATGCATACCAAGGTAAAGGGCCACTCAATTGCCTCATTGTCGGCCTTGGCCATGAAAGGGTGTATCTTGATGACCCTGATATCGGAAGGCATCTAGTTGGACACGGCTCATATCAGCCCTCAATATTTGCAGCATGCTGTGAAGGAAGAGGGCTTGACTATAACCTAACTTTGCTTGATAAGGAATACCTTCCTTTATATTATGCACGAAAGATGAGAAAGCTTGTTGTCTTGAATGTTCCAGCACTTGATCCCGCAATGCCCATGTACGCAGAATTGACATGCAGAAAATTAAGCTATAGCTTTTTCAAGACTGATATAAAAGCTAAACTTCCTAAAAGCCTAAGGAAGAAAAGAAAGGCTGGAGAGATAACCTATATCCAGCATGATATCTCGCAGTCAATAACTTTTTCCAATTCACCATTTGATCTGATAGTCTGCACTAATGTTCTTGGATACCTGCATGATCCAGAAAAAGAGAAGGCTGCATTAAGAACATTCAGGAAAAACTTGTCGTCAAAAGGTGTGGCCATAGTCTCTTTGCATAATATTGAAGTTGAAGATACAGGACTTGCTGATATAACCGAGCAAATATTGTCCAAACTTAGGTCAAGCGGTAAGCTTCATTTCGGTGATGCATACCATGAGTATAAGCTGCTTACGCTTAGAAAATAATATGATTCATGTCTTATTCCATTGCCTGCTGGAATATCTCTCCTTGGCTAATTTTATCGCAAGGCAAGTCTCTTCTCTGCTAAGCCCGTCCAGTATAAACTCAGCATTAATCGCTTCCTTAAAACCATCGGCCATCGCCATCTTGACCTTTTCATACGAGACCTTCCTGCCAAGCACCTCATTGATAGATGTCATCCTTTTCTCAAGCCTGGCTATCAGTTCTTCACTGCGATGAAAACAAGAGCAATATTTCCTAACATCTTTCTCTATAAGGATAGCGCCGTGCTGAAGTAGTTTTCCACCAACCCTTTTTTGCGCAGAGCCGACGATCTTCTTGCCGTCGACGACAATCTCATACCATGATGGGTCGTTGAAGCACACAGCAGATTTCTTGCCAGGCACAACCTCCTCGTTCATCGCTGCCTTTATCCCCAGTTTCCTAAGCCCCAAAAGCAACCCCCTGCTTATCGCCTTATAGGATTCCAAAACACTTTTAGGCATCAAGCTTTCATCGATGATAAAAGAATACGTCAGCTCATGCTCATGAAGGACAGCATTTCCTCCTGTAAGCCTGCGAACAACATCTATTCCATTATCTTTCGCAAACTGAGTATTTATCTGGGAGATATCCTGGAAATAACCTAGGCTAAGCCCGGCAGGCTTCCATCCATAGAACCTGAGAACAGGCGATGGTGAGCTAATCAGTGCCTCATCTATAGCCATGTTCATAAAGGCATTGTTATACCCTGTATCGATAAGCCTCATAAAGTACAAGAATTCAGCTGCTCTATTAAATCTTTTTTATAAAGTATCCATAACCGGGCGTTATCCTTTTCAGGGTATTGAATCTTTCAGGCCTTTCAAGGTTATAGGTATACCACCTGGAATTGTTATACATATAGATAACATATCCTTCGATGGGCTCTGTATAGTCATGCAAGCTAAGGTAGCCTGACCACCCTTCCTTTGCCCCGCCATCTGTCTCTCTGCCTGATATCCTCAAGGTCTGCATAGAACCTGAATATACCCAGTATGCATCTGACTCATCGATCAGCTCAAAGCTTTTGTTATCCTCGCTGTAATAATATCTGTTGCTTGAGACGATCGACTTAAAATTTATTCCTGCAAAAACATCCTTGATCTTCTTATCGTTGAGCAGAAGAGGAAACGATATCAGGTTCCAGCCAGGGTTTAAGCTGATGGCAAATTGGATAGAGCATTGTGCATCCAGGCTGTCTTTTGCGCCGTCACAGTCATTATCCTTATTATCATTGCAGTTATTCATCGAATCAGACTCCTCTACAGAAAAGCCACCGCAAGAGCATGAGCAATCAGTGCAGTCATCGCCAATCCACTCAAGGCAGGAATCAGCGTCATAGTTGCCGCATGTCTGCAACGAAGTGCCCTCGCATCTTGCCTCCCCGGTGCCGCAGTCATTCTGGCATGCGTCTTCATCACACTGCCCGTTTGTGCAGCCCTGTACACATTCCTTGATAAGTTTTTTCTCGGTATTTTCAAAGCACGAGCCATCAGAACAACCCTTTGTCGCATAATCCTGGAAAACACTTGGCTTGCCGTTATAGTTCCAGCAATATGTGCTTCCGCTATATCCGCTTGCGCCGCAATCCTGCTTCCTCTTTTCGCTGTTTGAATATGCGCAGGAGGATTCCTTGGTGCCTCCATTCTGGCAGCTTGCAGCTGTAAACACCGCATAGACATCGTTATCCTTGCAGTAAGTAGAGCCCCAGGAACCAGGCCCGCAGTCAGCATCCACAGTGCAGGCTATGTCTGTGCATGACAGCTCATTTGGCCCTTCTCCCCCCATACAATATTGCTCGTTGTTGCAGTCTTGCTTTACGCTCCATGAAGTCCAAGACCACTCGCCGTTGCAGGCAGTTGAATATCCATTGCAATACCTGTCGCCGACCTTCT
>DASRUK010000177.1:0-3587 GCA_035655475.1 Candidatus Nanoarchaeia archaeon | reverse complement strand
TCAGTAATAACATGGGCAGCGCTGCTTATAGCAAGCGTCTTATCATTCAACTTGAATCCTTTCTTTTCAAGAAGCTCTATCTCGGATATTATCTGTTTTGGATAGATGACCATGCCGTTGCCGCAGATGTTCAGCTTTCCCTTATGTATCGTGCCGGATGGCAATAGATGAAACTTAAATTTTTCATTGCCTACAACAACCGTATGGCCGGCATTGTTTCCGCCAGTTGCCCTTCCGATAACATCTGCCTGCTCTGCCAAGAAATCAACGATTTTTCCTTTCCCTTCATCGCCCCATTGGGCGCCAACGACCATTATAGTTTTCCCCATAGCATAAGAAAATAAATAAGAAATTTATAAATTGTTCGATTCTTTTTTAAATGTAATATCAATTCTCCTTGTTATGGATAGAAGGTTATTTCTTAAATTAGCGCTTGCTTCTTCAGTAGCAGGTTGCACTTCAGTTCAAAGGCAACCTACAGCAACATTGGATGACAGAATATTCACGTCCGATGCCTTAGTGAATAATTCATTAACCCTTCTTCCAGACCACCTGCTTGGTGCTAAAGCAGTACATAAATATCCTGTTTCCCAAGCAAAATATTGCTTGATACATATCAGGCAATTACATTTAGGTAAAAATCCATCAAAGAAAGATTATGCAAAAGTAAAAAAAGTGCAGGATAGGATTTACTTAGTGCTAAATGAACTAATCTCAATGTACGGGCTAAATAGGATATATTATGAGGGAGTAACAGAAAAAAGAGAGGAAGATATGAACAGAAGCGCCCAAACCAGCATGCTGGTTAGGCATGGTTCAAAAGAGGCTAACCTTGAGTGTTCAAAAGACGATGCATTTTATCATTTTGAAAGATTCAGAGATTATCGTGCAGCTTATAGGATTGCAACCGACAGGCCTGTACACATTGTTGCAGCTGCAAGCAGTAACTTAGAGGAAGCAGCAAATGATTATAGGCACAAAACCCGTGGTTTAGGTTTATTGAGATTGTTTATTGATAGGACTAGGGCGGTTAATACTATCATGGAAGACAGGGAGGATTTTTTGCTAAAGAAGGTGTCAGATAACGATGATAGCGTTTCAGTGGTAGTTTACGGAGGTCAACATGCATGGGGTGGCAAAAAGAGTTGTGGAAGCGCCTATTATCCTTGGGACAGATTATCCATAAAGGATAACATTTACTGCTGGAATAGATTGCATCCAGACAAAAAGTTCTCTCTGATAGAGATAGCTTGTAAGTAACTTATCTTGTTCCCCAAGAGCTGTTCTTAAGCTGGAATACTGCAACAAAATACAGCCAGAAGATGACAAACTCATGGATGAAGGCATAGGGTATTGCAAATAGAGCGATATCCTTCCTTTCAAAAAACATGAAAAAATTTCTTATGATTGCAACCGTCGATACTGAAAAGATGAAATAAGGTATCAGGTAAGGATATAATATGACGGTCATAACGACGCTCAATCTTATGGCAAGCCCCATGAATGGTATCAATAGGTTGAAGAGCACTTCTACAGGCAAGAGTATGCTGTGCTTGAAGGCAAACCTCAGGGTTATTATTGACTCTCTTATGAAAGATTTTTTCCATCTCAGTTGCTGCTTGATGAACTGCCTCATATTGTTAGGAACTTCTGTCTTGCATATAGCATCTTCGACATATTCTATCCTGTATTTTCTCTCGAGCACAAGATTGGTAAGATGGCGGTCATCTCCATAAGTACATTCTTCTCCAAGAAATTTCTGGTTGACGTACAAAGGGATCAATTCCTTGAACAGGCTTGCCCTGTATGCACTCAACACTCCACTGCAGCAGGTGACTATGCCAAAGCCGGACAATGATTTTCTTTCAACATTGAAAGCGTTCCAGTAACGGGATGCTATCATCCTGGTCAGGAAATTTTCTTTAAGGTTCAACACCTCGACATTGCCTGTTGTTGCAGCCACTTCCCTCCTGCAAAGCATGGGATTGACAAGATTGATCAGTGCATCCTTCTCTATTATAGTATCAGAGTCGACAGTGATGATGAATTCACCTTTGACAAATTTAGCTCCAACAGCTTGAGCTTTGCGTTTGCCTTTGTTTCCTTCATACCTGATAAATCTGATACTTTCTTTGAACTCCTTTTGGATGGCAGCTGCTATGGTCTTGTCCGGTGAGCCGTCATCGACGACAATCACTTCCTTGTTTCCTAGAGCATCAAGACAGCTCTGTATCGTCTTTTTAAGAATATCGAGTTTCTCGTTGTAAAAAGGGACTATAACACTCATCAATTGATTATTATATTGGGCTTTTTGCTCTTTATTATGTTTTATCTCAGTAAAAAAAAGCAGGATGAATCTATACCATATATATGCCAAGGTGACTATTACATACACCTTAATAAAAAAATTAAAAGAAAAGAAGCTCAATTTAACTCACTAGCACCGGAGATATAAGCGCAACAATCTTATTTCCGTGTACAACCTGGCAATCTTCAGGTGCAAGGCTGCCGACTGACTCGCTTATTCTCTGCTTGTTTAGGGGGTTTCCCTTGAGATATAGAACATTGACGTCCTTCTCTCCGACAACAAAGTTGCGGTTCTCATATTCATACAGCTTTGTTATCTCTGTTGCCTGCTCTGTTGTAAGGGCGCACACTGTCTCAACTTGCAAAAAGTTGAGCACCTTGCTGTCAAAGGCTCCATCAACGAAGCGCACGTATGTATCCTCTTCGTTTCCTATGGCCTCTACAGCCCTTACTATCTGTGCTTGGGGGCTAATCATCCCAAAGCTTACTGTCGAAAATGCAGCAAGTACGGCGAATACCGTTACGAACTGCATCAGTTTTTTCTTTTTCATCTTATCACCTCTATATTAAGTTCGCCAAGCAGTGTTATTTATGGCCTAGCTTTAATGATTAAAGGGACTATTTAATCAGGGCTTGCTTGTCGTCTTAGTAATTCAATCTTCAAACAAAGAGTAATACATTGTCCCATTTAGGACATTCTTGTCTTTCTTGTTTTGCATCGGTCAATATATTTATAAATAAGTTGTGCAAGAATTACTACCATGGATTTACTTACGTTAAAAGACTGGTCGGAAACTGACATCAAAAATATTATTGACAGCGCCATCAAGATAAAAAAAAGCCCTGAAAAATATTCCTCGATATTGAAGAATAAGACAATGGCCATGCTTTTTGAGAAGCCATCGACAAGGACAAGGATAAGCTTTGAAGTTGCGATGACTCAGTTTGGCGGCCATGCCCTGTTTATAGATTGGAAAACCACTCAGCTTGCCAAAGCAGGCCTGGCAGATGAGATCAAATGCATCGACCGCTATGTCGACATTATCATGGCAAGGGTAAACAAGCACGAAACCTTAGAGATAATGGCAAAGGCTGCAAAAAAGCCAGTGATAAACGCGTTAAGCGATCTCTATCATCCATGCCAGGTTTTAGCAGACCTGGTTACTATAAAGGAAAAGTTAGGTAAGCTAAAAGGCTTAAAGCTAGCCTACTTTGGCGATGGCAACAATGTCTGCAGCACATTGATAGTAGCCTGCAAGAAAGTCGGGATGAATATTAGT
>DASRUK010000176.1:0-8312 GCA_035655475.1 Candidatus Nanoarchaeia archaeon | reverse complement strand
CTGGTGGCATGACGGTTAAGTGGTTTTTGACGCTTGAAACACTAAAAAATCCATAGGATTTTTGGTGCACCAAAAATTTGCAATGGCAAATTTTTTAGTGTTCTACCAGAAAGTGGTTTTTGAGCATCATAGAAATCCATCAGATTTCTAGGAACTAAAGAAACAACTGTTTCTAAGTCAATTCACTCCACCAGTCAAATAGACTGGTGGAATTTCCCACATTGAACACTTTCGAGCAAAAATTGTAATTTACGTCAAGAGTAAAAAATGCAGGCTTACAGCTCAACTTCCAATGCCTTTAGAATTTCCTTCTGCCTCTGAGTCAGCAGGTTTACATGTCTGATAGGCTCATCCTGCCCAGGAACTTTGATATGGTAGTATGTTATAGTCTTTAGCTCATCAAGCGCCTCTTGTGCAGAAATATCCAGCCCCTTCTTCTTTAGCCTATAATTGATTATCTGGTAAATCTGTAACGCCGATACGCAGGTATAATTATGGCTTTTTATCCTCTCATCCTTAGAATGAAGCATAGGCCCCATCCTTAGGTACCTGTTTGTATAGCCGTTAGACTTCAAATAGTGGAAATTCTTCTCAATCTTCTTTTTCCCATAGAATAACTCAATCACTTCCTTAGGCTTTAAATCAAGCCTATTGGTGAATAATACATATTTTCCAAAATTATCGACGTACTTGTTGTATTCTTTTTTATTCTGGTTAATTTTCCAAGTTAAGTCAAACCTATAAGATTTAATCTTAAATCTTAGCAGAGGATAGATCTCTTTGTTTATCTCTTTTAGCTTATTCGTTATCTTATCGACATTATTCCAGTGCGACTGAAATGTTTTTTCTGCAATCTCTTTCTTAAATTCCTGCAGCTGTTTTTCGCAAGCCACTTTATACTCCTTTAGGCTATTGTCTAAATCTTCTATTGCGCTATCATAGCTCTCAACATTGTATAAAGTGAGGATAAGATGATTCTGGCCGTATATTTCCTCTTTAATGCCTGTGTACTTGATTTTAACGTCTTCTTTTGTCTCTCTTGTATGGATGTGCGTATTCCTCAGCTTTGACTTAGGGATTTCAAAATATTTAGGGAACTCTTTTTGTATTAAGCCGCCGATATAATCAAATCTATGCTGCCTTAATAACTCAAAATCTTTATCTCCATTGATGCCCCTGTCAATTATCAGGGTGTTTTTTCCTGTGTAGCCCAGCGCATCCAGCTTGGCTCTTAACTCCTCTGCGTAGATTTTGATGAATTGTTTATCATTGTAATTGCCTGGGTAACTCTTATGAAAGAAGGGTATGCCTGTATTTGAATCGCAGGTTAATGAGAGATTAACCTGCAACAGCTCATCATGTCCCCTTTTGTTATGCCCATTCTTTAGCAGCTCTGAATCATGGTTTCTTGAATAGCTCTCTTGATTTGTAAAATCAAGGTAAATCATGTTAAGCGATATGTTCTCTTGGATAAGTATTGTCTTGCATATTTCTGTTTCAATCTCTTCTGCGTACTTATCAAGCTGGTCCATTGCCCTGTAGATTTTGTGCACTTCTAATTCTTCAACAGGGATATTAAAGGTGTTGGCAAGGTCTGTGCCCTTAAACCATCTTTGCAAGCTGTACTTGGCGCAAGGGTCTGCAAGCCTGTTCATAACTATCAGCACCATGAGCCTGTCTATATAGGGATCTTCGGTTTGTTTCTTTATTTTATTTCTGAATATTTTCTGGAACAGGAATTGGTCCATAATTTGCTTTAAGGCAGAGGATAAGCCATACTCATAATGATTGATGCGCTCTATCTTGAAGAGATCATCAGCAAAATATTCTTTGAACCTGTGTAATGGCCCTAGGTATTTGGATTTGACCCTTGTTGATATGCCGTTTACTTTTTTGTTCTCTCCCATATAAAGGGAGTATATTCCCTTTACTTTCTTCTTAAAAAGGAATGCCATACATATATCAGGTATCTACTTATATATAAATATTATTGTTCTATATCACATAAATGGAGTTTAATGTTATAATAATCAGGTAACTACTAACCTAAGAAGGATATGCCTATAAAATGGTTATCGTCGGTGTAATAAAAGAGATTACACGAAATTAGCTAAAGTGTTCAATGTGGGGAATTTCATTGTTTAAACGTAACACATATAAAGAGATTTCGGTATAGCCAGGGAAAACTGACCTTATATGCAGCAACGGAAGGAAAAGCGCCAACATTTTCGGAAAAGGATAAAAAACCTGATCATCGGCAAGGCCCGAAATATCCAGGATCCTCTACTTTTTCATAAGATCTCTCTGATCGCCATATTTGCCTGGATAGGGCTTGGCTCTGACGCGCTTTCTTCATCTGCCTACGGACCTGCTGAGGCATTTCTTGCATTAGGCAAATATTCTCATCTTTCGGTATTCATCGCTCTGATGGTAGCTTCAACCATACTTATCATAAGCGCAAGCTATTCACAGATAGTCAAACTATTTCCTCAGGGCGGTGGTGGGTATATCGTTGCAAGCAAACTGTTGTCTCCCACTGCTGGGATGATATCTGGATGCGCTCTTCTTATAGACTACGTGCTTACGATAACTGTCTCGATAGCGAGCGGAGTGGACGCGATATTTAGTTTCCTTCCTGTCGAATACCATCAATGGAAACTTATGTTTGCCCTTTTGGCCATCGTTTTCCTTATCGTAATAAATTTGAGGGGGGTAAGAGAATCCATATTTTCACTGCTGCCTATATTTGCACTGTTTGTTCTCACCCATATCTTTGCCCTTGCCTACGGCCTATTTACGCATGCTCCTCAAGTGAGCCAGACCATCACTGCGACGGCAGGGGACGTTAGCTCAGCGCTCTCGAGCCTTGGGCTTTTTGGGTTTTTATTCCTGCTTTTACATGCATACAGCATGGGGGCTGGAACCTACACAGGGATAGAGGCAGTGAGCAATGCCATGCCTGTACTTCGGGAGCCAAAAGTGCTCACTGCAAGAAGGGCAATGTTTTACATGACCTGGTCTCTTGTGATACTGGTTCTAGGACTAATGATAAGCTATACACTGTTTGGAGTTGAACATGTGCCTGGCAAGACACTTAATGCAGTCCTTTTTGAGAACATCGCCTCATCATGGCCGCCCTTGCTTGGCAGGGCTTTTGTCCTTATCACGCTCATTAGCGAAGCGGCACTGCTTTTTGTCGCTGCACAGACAGGATTTCTTGGGGGACCAAGCATCCTTGCCAATATGGCAGGAGACGGATGGCTTCCAAAAAGATTTACTGTCCTAAGCGATAGGTTCGTCATCCAAAACGGCATCCTTATCATGGGATTTGCGTCGCTTTTTATGATGATACTCACAAGAGGTTCCATTGGGTTCTTGATATTATTATACAGCATATCTGTGTTCATCACTTTCTGCCTTTCCCAGCTTGGGATGGTCCATTACTGGTGGGCAAACAAGATAGCAGGGTGGATCAAAGGGATCTTTTTGAACGGGCTTGGGCTGCTCATTTCGGTGCTGATACTTGGAAGCATGCTTATAGTCAAGTTCAAGTCAGGCGGATGGATCACGCTTTTCCTGTTGCTCATACTCATATTGGTAACGATGAGGATAAAACAGCACTATACCAAAAGTAAGATAAGGCTGCAGAAGCTTGATTATCTGATAGATGTAGCTGAGTCATCAAAACCTCAACCGGAGATTCCCATAGTATATAATGAAGATAGAAGCGATGAATATGTGCATCCTTATGAAAAGACAGCAGTCGTCCTTGTGAACGGATTTAATGGAATGAGTCTAAAGACCCTTGCCAACATATTCCAATCGTTTGGCGGGCTCTTCAAAAATTTTGTTTTTGTGAGGATAGGTGTAATCGAAGCAGGCCTCATGAAAAGCCAGCAAGAGTTAAATCAGCTTGACTGCGACATCAAGTGTGAATCTCAGAAATATATCCAGTTCATGAACAAGTACGGCTACTATGCTGAGTCTATCACTATTGTCGGCACAGATGTCGTCAGTGAAGTCATAAAGATAGCGCCTGAAATACTTGCAAGATTTCCCAACTCAGTGTTTTTTGGGGGCCAGCAGGTATTTAGTGAAGTAAGGACAATGACAAAAGTGCTCCACAACTATACTGTCTTTGCGATCCAGGAGCAGCTTTTCAAAAGAGGAGCAACATGCATTATACTTCCGCTGAATGTGTAAGGTATCTATTGTAATTGTTATTCTTTTAGAGGTACAAGAAATTAGGATAGAACTCGCCCCTATAACATCGAGACAAAAAATAAAAAAAATTTAACCTGCAAGAGGCGGGCATGTTATCTCAAACGAATCAAAACCTTGTGCTCCTTCTACGCAGCCTGGTCCAAGGCATCTCTTATAGGCGCCTTGCTGAGAATAGACCTCATACCTGTTGTCTCCTTTGTGGCATGCTAGTATCTGTCCTGGCCCAAGATCGCTTGCAAAGACAACTGACCTGCATGTGCCTATAGTGGTATCGGTTGTAACGTGGCACCCTGGAGCTCCGCATGTCACCTGGAAGTTTTCTATCGGCTTATAGCAATAGTCAGTCGGGCTTGGCTCAAAGTCAAATTCATGTGTTGTAAAGCTGTCAAATCCCCTGAGGCTGTCGATGCAGCCTGCATCATCTGCTGTGCATACTTTGAAATCTTTTGCTCCTGGATAGAATTGCCTGTAAAGCTCATACCTTAAATCATCCTTATGGCAAAGCAATACTCCTATCAGGCCATCTGGTGTTGCAAACTGCAGAGTCCTGCAGATACCGACTGTAGTGTCAACGACCGGCAGGCACTGCTCTCCCCCATAGACACAGCTGAAGGCAAAATCTTCAACCGCCGGGCTTCTTCCCCCAAACGCCACCGCTGCAAGAACCGCCAGGATGGCAAAATAGATAAAATATTTTTTTTTCATGGTTACACCCCCTTTTATTTCAAAAACTTAGAAACGCTAACCTACTATTATGATTGGTTTGTTTAATAAACTTTGGCACAATCTGCCAATGGTAAACAAGAAGATAACTATCCAGACGATTACTCTATACTATCACTAAATTCAGGCTAGCCGCCTTAGCCAACTATCTCATCAACCACGTCTTTTACCCTGCTGCTTGGAATCGCAAATCCAAGCTCCTCGTAGCCTGAAATTTTAGAATTAACTATTCCTATTATCTTTCCCTGGCTATTTATCAGAGGGCCTCCGGAGTTTCCGGGATTTAGTGTCACATCTGTCTGGATATATTTGAGGCCATCATCCAATGTTCTCTCTGGCGAGCTGATGATGCCTTCTGTTGCTGTGAAAGAAAGACCTGCAGGATTTCCAAGCGCCACCACTTTTTGGCCTGCTTTGAGGTTACTTGAATCTCCAAACAAGAGACGCTCAAAAGTTTCGTTTGTCATTATCTTAAGCACCGCCAAGTCCTGGGTTTCATCATAACCTTCAAGGCTGATCCGGTGCGTCCTTCCATCATAGGTCATCACGCTTGCACTTCTTGCACCTGCAATCACATGATAGTTGGTAACAACATAGCCGTCAGAGGAGATTATCGCACCACTACCCTGTCCTTTGTTTGTCACCACACTTACAACTCCATTGATGACACCAGAGATTATGCTACTGAAACTCTCGCTATCGACTGCAAGGTCGCTAAGCTGCTGGTTGAGTTCGCCAAGCTGCATCTCATACTGCTCAGAGGTTTCCTGTATCTTTTCTATCTGTGATCCATATTTCTTGCTTGTGGCCTCAATATCATCCAGCTTTATACCTATCTTTTCGTTTGCTTCTGCAAGCAGCTGGTTTGTCGCTGCAAGCTTGTTTGATAGGTCGTCTATCTGTCCTTGCTTGTCTTGCAGGCCATAATTTAGCTCTGCAATCTTCCCATTGTAATCTTGCCTTAATTTGGAGATGTTATAACTGCCTAAAAGGAGAAGGGTTATGACTGCTGTAAACATGATTATCATGTGGATAACATGCTTCTTCATCGTTTCATCCATACCCTCAAGCCAATCTGGCCGGCTTTATAATCTTTATTAAAGATTAGTCAGCGGCATAATCCGTCCTCCATAATATTTATAAATAAGTTAGGTTAAACTAACATTGATGAGCATAAGCAAAGAAGATTATCTTGGGGAAATTTATAGAGTGCAGCAAAAGAACAACAGAGCTGCAAAACTCACAGAGATAGCTGCTTCTCTTAAGGTATCAAAGCCAAGCACCTCACAGATGGTAAGGAAATTGTCAAAGGAAGGGCTAGTCGAATTTGAGAGGTACAGCGGCATCACCCTTACAAAGAAGGGGATAGAGGAAGCCCGGACACTAATCCGAAAGCATCAGCTCCTTGAGGTCTTTTTTAATAAATTCCTTAATATCAAGCACAGGTTCCACCATGAAGCTCATAATATGGAGCATGGCCTTTCAAACGAGGCAGCTGACAGGTTGGATGCTCTACTTAAGAATCCTGCTCTGTGCCCTGATGGAAATCCTATTCCCAGAGAGAATATCATGGAACTTAGAGAACTTTCTATAGGAGGCGAGGCGGATATATTATTTTGCACGACCCAGGATAAGAAGTGCATGGAGCAGCTGAATTCCCTTGGGCTTGTGCCAAGGACAAGAGTAAAAGTTATCAGGAAGATAAAGAATGGGCCATTGATGCTTAAAGTAAAGGATAGCGAGATTGCCTTGGGAAATGATGTTTGCTCAAAAGTCTATGTGGAGAGAATATGAGGGGCTGCCATTCGTGCAAGGATGATAAGCTTGTTACAGCAGACATAGCGCTGGTCGGCAATCCCAACACAGGAAAAAGCTGCCTGTTTACACAGCTGACCGGGATAAATACTATCATCTCAAACTATGCCGGCACTACTGTAGATATCCAATCTGGCAAATTTTCTTTTAAGGGAAAGACGTATGTTCTTGTGGATTTGCCCGGCACTTACTCACTTGGCTCTGCGACTGATGAGCAAAAGGCAGCGACAGGCTATATATTCAATAAGAAACCAAAAGTAATAGTAAATGTCGTGGACTCCACACTGCTTGAAAGAAACCTATATCTTACTTTGCAGCTCTTGGAACTTAAGATACCTATAGTGATAGCGCTCAATTTCTGCGAGGAATGTGCTGACAAAGGCAAATCCATAGATCCTGAAAAGCTCTCATCCATACTTGGAGTACCTGTTGTGAGCATAGATGCCCTTCGAGGAGCAGGGATAAAAGAGCTGATGGATAAGGCGATGGAAGCTTATGATGGAAATTTGCCGTTCAAATACTACAGCATGAAGTATGATGACCACATAGAGAAGGCTATAGACAAGATATCTCCCTTGATCAGGAGAGAATGGATACCCAAGAGGGCAAGCGCAGTAGGCTTAATCGAGGAAAAAGATGAAGGCTCTGATGAATACAAAAAAGTCAAGAAGGTCATCGATTCTTTGAGCACAGAGCATGCCCTTGGAACCGAAATATCCAGGGAGCGGCATGGCCAGGCAGCGCTTATTGCCGAAAAAGTGATAAAGCTTGGAAAAGTCAAGAAGTCTTTTAAGGAATACCTTGATAGGTTTACCACAGAAAGGGCCACAGGGATCTTGTCGATGTTTGTTGTGCTGGCGATAATATTTTCCTCCTTATTCTTTCTTGGCGGCTGGTTAAGCACCTTGTTTGGAGCACTCTTTGAGAAGTTTATCCTTGGCCCACTAAATCCACTTATCGAAAAGATACCCTCTGAACTTGCAGTTCAGATGATAAAATGGGGGCTGGATGGGATAAATGCTGCCTTACAGATAGCACTTCCCTATATCGCAGTCTTCTATATCCTGCTTGCACTCCTTGAAGACTCAGGCTATCTTCCAAGGATGGCCTATATCCTTGACAGGATTACGCATAAGCTTCATCTTCACGGCAAGGCTATCGTTCCAATGATGCTTGGCTTTGGATGTTCAGTCCCTGCAATACTTTCTACAAGGATACTTCCAAGCAGGAAAGAAAGGATATTAACTTCTATCTTGATATCACTTGTCCCTTGCTCAGCAAGGACTGCGGTTATCCTTGGGTCTGTCGGAGCGTTTATTGGCCCTATGTATGCTTTGTTGATATATCTGATAATCCTTTTACTGATATTTACAGTAGGCTTTGTGCTTGGAAGGCTTCTCCCAGGAGAATCTCAAGGCCTCATACTTGAGATGCCTGAATATAGGATTCCTTATCTTAAGAATGTATTCATAAAGACATGGCTTAGGGTAAAGGATTTTGTCACAATAGCTTTTCCCTTGATAATCATCGGCAGTATGGCTCTTGGTGTG
>DASRUK010000175.1:0-8242 GCA_035655475.1 Candidatus Nanoarchaeia archaeon | reverse complement strand
CGGAAATAGTTGGCATTTTGGGTGATTTTATAGAGAAATATCGGGACAAGAGCCTGCCTATGCGCTGGTAAAATCCCAACTGTCAAACTGAGTTAGTGTTAAAATTAGATAGAAAACTGTTGAAGTGGCGAGGTCAGGTTGCAATAGCAAATATAGAGATTGTGCTTCATGTGAAGTTACAGATATATAAGTATGATTACCCTTCCGTATAGCGATAGGAGCTCTATATTTATCCATTCCCCTTAAGAACCCGAAGTTCTTTAAAAACCTATCACTCGCCAAGTATCTCTTTCAACCCATCAAGCATCGTTTCTTTCATCTTACCGCAATACCCGTGCCTGCAACCAGGGGCAATAAAGAAGCTCTTAGGCTGCCTTGCAAGAGAATAAGTTATCTTGGCATCATCAATTTTGACAGTGCTGTCATTATCTCCATGCAGCATGACAAGTGGTCTAGGTGCAATATCCGAAACATAATGGTCGGGATCGATTGATAAGAGATAGGGGTTGGAATTATCAAAATGAAAGCCAGAGCTGCTTATCACCAGAACTCCTTTCAGTCTCTTTTCAACAGCTCCTGCAATCATCGCATATCTTCCACCCATGCTTTCTCCCATCATGGCAATCTCATCTTTCCCATAGATTTCCTTCAACACATCATAAGCCCTTAACGCATCATAGACGCTCAGATGCTGTATAGGCTCATCGCCCTTCAAAAAGACCCGATAATCATCGTCAAAACCCAAGTAATATCCTCCAGTCTCACCGATTCCTCTTTGGTCGATTGTTAGCACTGCATAGCCCTTTTCTGCAAGTATATTTGCAAGCCTTGATTCTGCTTCTTTTGAAACTCCTCCTCCAGGCAATAGAACAACCCCTCCTTTTTTCCCAGTAGGTATAAACAAAAGCCCATAGATAGTTATTGGATAAGTAAGAAAATTTCTGCTTGGAAAAGTTACAGAATAAACACTGATATTGCCTGTTTTATTCAGAAATGTTTCAGTGTATTTGGCCTTACCTCTATGAGTATATGAAAACTTGTCAACCTTAAATGTATAAGTCTCTTTTTGGTTGATAGCTCGGTATGCTATCACTGCAATAATGATTAGCACAACAATAGCCAAAACAAGATAAAAAGTTCTCTTCTTCATCTACATCTCTTCAAGTCTCTTTATCCTTTCAGGTAAAGGCGGATGCGTAGAGAACAGGTTAGTGACAAAACTTCTCTCTTTCCTAAAAGGTGTCGATATGAATAGATGAGCAGTTGATTTATTTGCCATATCTACAAGAGGATCAGGATCTTTGGCAATCTTGCGAAGTGCGCTTGCAAGTCCTGGAGGATATCTTGTCAATACAGCAGCATTTGCATCAGCCATGTATTCTCTTTTCCTGCTTATGGCAAGCTTCATTATCTCTCCGATTATCGGAGTAAGGATAGCAAGCGCAAGCCCTACCAATATCAAGGCAGCACCAGCTTTGCTTTCATTCCGATTCCTGCCTTTTCCTCCCCAAAGAAAGCTTCTGAGTATAAAATCACTTAGCAGTACCACTATTCCAACAAGGACAGTGGTAAGCATCATAAACCTGATATCCAAGTTAGAGATATGTGACATTTCGTGCCCGATAACTCCTTCCAGCTCCTGCCTGTTCATGACTTTAAGCAGTCCGGTAGTCACAGTGATAGACGCATGTTTGGGGTCTCTTCCTGTGGCAAAAGCATTTATCGCAGAATCTTCGATAACATAAGCTTTAGGTGTTGGAATGCCAGCAGCTATCGCAAGCCCCTCAAGGGTATGATAAAGGTAAGGAAATTCTTGTTTAGTGACTGGCCTTGCTCCACTCATGGTGAGGATCATAGAATCTCCTGAATAATATCCTATCAGGGAATAAAAGATAGAGAAGACCATAGCGATTATCAGCCCAAAATAAAGATTGTTTACAATAAGTCCGATAACAGCTCCAAGCATGCCGATTATCAATATAAAAAGAAAGATAAGGATAAAAGACCTTATCTTGTTGCCCCTTATCTCCTCAAAAGCAAGCCGCATAAAGTCCTAAAACTTCACCTTTACGTTCTTTCTCTCTGCCTCTGTTGCAGTAAAGCTTTCCTCTTGCTTGAAGTTAAGCATATTTGCAAAGATGTTGTTGGGAAAAGTCTGTATCTTGTTGTTAAAATGCATGACTATATCGTTATAATGCTGCCTTGAGTATGCTATCTTATTCTCTGTACCCGAAAGCTCTTCCTGCAGCTGCAAAAAGTTTTCATTGGCTTTAAGCGTAGGATAGTTCTCAGCGACTGCAAAAAGTGACTTCAAGGTATCGCTTAGCATGTTTGAAGCAGCCGCTTTCTCATGCACACTGCCTGCCTTCATCACAGCAGACCTTGCCCTTGTCACGTTCTCAAGCACTTCCTTCTCATGCTTCATATATCCCTTGACAGTCTCTACCAGATTAGGGATGAGATCAGTCCTTCGCTTAAGCTGCACATCTATCTGCGCCCAGGCATTCTTTACCTGGTTTTTTAGCCTTATCAGGCTGTTGTAAATCAGTATCACAAACAGCACCAGCACAACGACAATAATTCCAACTATAAGCAATGTGTTCATATTCTCCCTCCTATATCTCGATTATCTTTCCCCTCTTGCCGACATTTACTACCTTTGTCTTTCCTATCATCTCTTCTATGCCCTCTGCTTCGTGTACATGAGAGCACAAGAGAAGCGCCGGCTTGAATTTTTCGATAGCTCTCCTAACACCTTCAGAGCCTGGGAATATGTCAGTGAACTTTTCCATCTTTGTGCCTGTTGGATGCACATGCGTCACCATTATCTTCTTCTTTAGGTCCTTTATCTTATCATGCCCTTTTTTGAGCAGGTCATATATCTCTTTTTCTTCCATCTGAAAGACACCGATGTTTGCCCCGCCGGCGCCAAATATGCCCACATCCTTGTATTTCACAGAATACCCATGGATATTTTTCATCCCATAGAGCTCAGCAAGAAAATCAGCAGTAGCAACAGTCTCATGGTTTCCAGGGATAAGCAAAACCTTCTCGTTTCTTTTCTTAAAAGGCCCGATTATGTTGTCAGTAGACCTTTCCCCAAGTGTAAGATCGCCGCAAAGAACCACAAGGTCGACTTTCTCTTTCAGTGCCTTCTCAGCAAGCTTCTCAGCAAGGCCGATATCTCCATGTATGTCTCCAGCCGCAAGTATCTTCAATTTATCACTTTTATGCGGCTGGAGGCTTGAAAACCCGGAGTTTTCATTGTCTCCGGCAGCCAGTATCTTGAGCTTACTAGTTTTAGGCTGCTGGAGGCTTGAAAACCCGGAGTTTTCATTGTCTCCGGCAGCCAAAATCTTCAATTTATCCTTTTTTCCTTCGGTTTTGTCCATATTAACCAGTCGGCTGTATCATCTGCTGCAGCTGAGGATAATAGATCACAGTTATTATTATCATCGTTATTATTGCAGCGACCCCTAAGATTATTCCTGCTAAGGCAAGGTTTCTTCCCCTTAGCTTGTTCTTCCGTATGCTCCTTATTGCAAGTATTCCAAAAACTATAGCAGCAATCGGCTTCTCAAGACCAAAAAGCTGGAAAAAAGAAAGTATTCCGATGACAACGCTTGCGATAGCAAATTCACTGATAAGATTCTTTTGTTCCATAGGTACCTCAGATAGAAAGCTTATGTCAAGAACCACAGCTTACGGACCGATGGCATGTTTCTATGCACTGAAAGCGGACAGTGGTTTTTGACGCTTGAAACTCCACCATCTTCTGTGGTTTTTGAACATCATAGAAATCCATAGGATCTCTAGGAACTTAGAAACAATCGTTTCTAAGTCAACTCATTCCATCCTAATAGAATGGTGGAATTTCATTGTTTAAAAACTTATTCATCGTTTTCTGACAATAGCCTTTTCCCCGGTGAGGTCTACAATTGTAGAAGGATGCCCATGTTTTTCCCCTTCATAGATGATAAACTCTATGCTCTCTTTGATATCATCATCAAGGTTGTCAAGCGATGTCATGAAGTTTTCCCCTGATTTGTTTGCAGAGGTTGTAACCACTGGAATCCCTAGCTCCCTCACAATTTCGCTAAACCAATGGTCAGGCATCCTTATTCCAAGTGTGTCATGCCCAGGTGCCACGTTCTTAGCAACACCTTTTTTTGACCTAAGGATAAGTGTATAAGGCCCAGGCAGTTTGTCTATCCATTCCTTTCCTTCCCCATTGACGATGCAATTCTCAAGTATCCATTCCTTTGAGGGCGCTATGACAGAAAAAGGTGAATCAGCCCTTTCCTTAATATCGCGGACATCATCGACGCAATCTTCTGACTCTGCATTGCAGCCAAGACCATAGATAGTATCTGTCGGGTGTATAAAGATTGTACCGTTCCTAATAACTTCAAGAATAACCTCTTTATTGGTCTTTACTTCATCCTCTGTAAGGATTTTCATCAAAAAGAGCAAACTAAAATATATTTATATAATTTGCGGAAAAAGACTCTTAGTCAACTCTGATAGCGTCAAGGTATCCGAGCATGAATCCTTCTTCCTTGCCGTCTATCTCGTCGTCCTCGTAATATGTCCCTACCCCTTCCTGGGTATATATATCATATTCTTCCTCTTCCATGGGTATCACCTCTTTAACAAACTTTATATCTACAAGTATTCTACTGATTAATGTGAAGATTTTATTTGTCTGCAACCAAAATAAAAATCGGAGCAAGACAGCTAGTGATCTGTTCAAAGGTACTTTTCAGACTAGATCCGCCGGCCTTTATAATGGAAAGCCCCTTACTGAAAAAGAGCTTTCGTGGGCCGATACAGTTATTGTTATGGAAGACATGCATAGGAGTGAGATAGCAAAGAGATTTCCTGACCTCTACATCCAAAAAAGGATTCTCTCGCTTGATATTCCTGATGTTTACCATTATAATCAACCTGAACTTGTCGACATTCTCAAAGTTAAAATAAAGGAATTATTTTAACCAATCGTCAAATTGCTTCTTAGCATCTTCAAGGAGATTAAATACCTTAGTTTCTGCAATTGACAAGTCTGGGTAGCTCCGAGTTACTTTGTACTTTATCCCTTCATTATCCTCGAACTGAAGGATGGATATCTCTCATTCGCTTGCCATTATTCATTCGTTCTATATCCACGCATCTGAAAACTGGATGTCAAAGCTGCGTGCCTTGTCCATCGTTATCTTTCTGATTTGGCTGTAAAAAAGCTCTTGTATCGTTTCCTTTCTTAAATCTACCATTGTTCTTCACCTCTTTATTAAAAAAATAAGGCAGGAGGACACAAGGGGGTGTGTTACTTTTTCCTGCCTTAATTTTTAAGTGCTAATAGAGATATTATGCTAAAGCCCATTTATATAGCCGGCGTCAGGCTTTGGCAAGTGGCAAGTGCTCATTAGCATAGGCTATAAAGGCCAAATTTACAGAAGTTAAGGCGCATATCCACTTGCCAAAAGAAATAACCTTAAATATTTTCAATCCTTACCATCCCTGCAATGGAAAGAGTTCATCTTATCATAACAGGCATGGTCCAGGGAGTTTGGTTTCGCCATAATACAAACATAATAGGAAACAAACTGGGCTTGAACGGATTCGTCAGGAACACTCCAGAAGGTGCTGTAGAGGTCATAGCAGAAGGTGACCCTACTCAACTTGCAAAGCTTATCGAATTTTGCCGCAAAGGCCCAGCCTCAGCAAGAGTAGAGGACGTTAAGGTCGACTATGAAGAGGCAAAGAATGAGTTCAAAGGCTTTGAGATAAGGTATGATTAAAACTCACTCAATTGTTTAACCTTTACATATTTAACGATAGTAGTAGTCCCTTCAGCACCGCCCTCTATCTTATCAAGGCTTACAAACTTGTCGTCAGCAAGCTTTTTCACATGCCTAAAAAAGCTGCGGTAGGCAAGCTTTCCTCCTTTCTCAGAGTAAGCCTTGAACAAGTCTCCCATCCGCGCTTCACTGTTCTGCTTGATTATCCCCAAGATGAACTTTGAATCGTCAGCAAGCTTGTCAGAGCTCTCCATGTTGTAGTCATCTATCTTTGCAAGCGCTTTCTGTGCATCTGAAAGCTCTACTTTCCTGCTGGACCTGTTTTCAGCATAAAGCCCTGCTTCCCTAAGCAAGGTAAGTCCTGCTCGTATATCTCCTAAAGATACTGTTTTTGATAGTATAAGAGAAAATGCATCATCAGCAAGAACACCCGGGGCAAAAGCATACTCTATGCGCTGCCTAAGTATTCCTTCAGTCTCAGCCTTATTGTAAGCCTTGAATTCGAGACTCTCTATCATCAGCCTTGACCTTATCCTTTCCTCAACATGGGTAAGCCATTCTTTATAGTTGGTTATAATAAATATCGTCTTCCTATAGATTCCCTCAAGTATAGAATAAAGAAAATCAAAATCCTCTGCCTTGTCTATCTCATCAAACACAAAGACAGCTGATTTCTTGTTTATCATCTCTTTGATTATCTTAAAGAGATCTTCTCCTGCCTTGTTCTGCGTAAACCTGTAACCCAGTATCTCGCAAAGCTCAAGATAAACTTTAAAAGAAGTATTTTTATTCCAGCAGTTGATATAGAAGACAAGTATCTCATCGGTCTTTTCCTCAAGCTCGTCAAGAAGCTGCTTGTTTGCAAGCGTCTTTCCTATTCCAGGTATCCCATAGATAAACAGGTTTCTTCCGTTTCTTTTCTGGAAAAGAGGCTGTATGCAGGAAGCCATCTGCCTCTGCTGGGCTTCTCTGTATTTCATAGGCTTTGGCTGGAAAGAGAAATCAAGAGCCACCTCGTTTCTTATCAAAGATTCGCCAGAATTAAGCATGTTGTCGAATAAGCCCATGCTTTGAGGTAATGATTAAAAGTTTTTAAAGCTTATGGCAAAAAAAAGAAAAAAAGGCACTTCTGCCTAAAAGATGAATAACCCCCTAGTCGTATTTCACAAGAATGCTCTAAAATATATTAATCTACCGTCAATTAGATTAGCAAAACGATGATTTGTCTGACAGATTTTTAGGTTTTGTCGGGAATTGACAGCCAAAACGATTTATAAACTGCCTTGTTAGATTAATGTCTCTTTTTCTATGTATCAAATGCATCCCTCAAACTTTATATATCAGCCAGTATTAGAATTCACTATATGGATAAAGAAGTGAGTAATTGGCTTAGACAAGCTATCTACGATTTGGATACTGCCAAGGATAACTTCAATATAAAGCGTTATAGTTATGCTATCTTCCTAAGCGAACAATCTGTCGAAAAAGCGCTAAAATCACTTTTTCTTAAGGAGTTTGGGGAGATTCCTCGAGTGCATGATCTGACAGTTCTTGCAAAAAAGCTTAAGGTTCCAGATAAGTTATATGGGCATTGTGAAGACCTGACCAATGTCTATATGGAAACCAGATATCCCGATGTAAGCGAAGTTATCCCAGCCGAAAAGTTTACAAGAGATGAAGCCAACTCATTTATCAGCAAAGCCGAGGAGGTATTGGAATGGATAAAAAAGAAGTTTTAATATCTCAATTAGAGGATTTTAAGGAGCGGCTTAGTGGCAAGATGGAGATAGATAAACTGATATTTTTCGGTTCGACGGCTGCTGGAAAGCCAAAAAAATGGAGCGACATAGACTTGATTATTGTAAGCAAAGCATTTGAGCAAAAAAAGAGTTATATGAGGGCAAAGGGATTAAGAGACCTGTCTGGATTTAACTATCCTATGGACATCCTATGCTATACACCCTCAGAATTTAAAAAGCTTTCACAAAGACCATCTATCGTAAAGGATGCACTAAAACAAGGGATTGCTATTTAAAACATCAGCGCCTTCTTAGGGCATACCTTGACACATTTTCCACATTTTATGCAGTCAGGCTTTATCTCGCTGTTATTGACAGTCAGCTGCATCGGGCAGATCTTATTGCATAGGTTGCAGTTAACACAAAGGCCTTTATCAAACTTCAATTGATACTTCCTCCCGCCTTCCCATCTCTGCACTGTTCCCATCGGGCAAAAAGAGCACCATGCCCTTGGACTGATAAATATCCCTAAAAGAAAAGAAATAGAAGTTGTCGCAAGACACATCACTACAAAGACCATCCCTATCTTATCGACAACTCCCTTTGCCTGAAACAATCTATAGTAAGTTAAATAGAAAAGTTCTTATATAAGTACCCCTTCTGTAATTAGCAAGAGGTGATATAGATGGCATTAAGAACCAAATT
>DASRUK010000174.1:0-4027 GCA_035655475.1 Candidatus Nanoarchaeia archaeon | reverse complement strand
TGGATCCTCCTTATCAAGGGGTATGTTCCAATAGAGATTCACGATATCATCAAGGTATAGACTTTTATGAATTTGTTTCAGAGCTTGAAAAATTGAATAAAAAAGAGATTAAATATTTAGTAAGCTATGATGGGAAAACTGGAGATAAAATTCATGGAAAGCTGTTGCCCAAACACCTAAATCTTACTAGAGTTAGTATAAATGCCGGATTATCTTCTCAAGCTACGCTTTTAGGGAGAACTGAGATAACTATGGAATCTCTTTATATCTCTGAGGGATTAATGAGGAATCTTAAGAACATTCCTTCAAGACAATCTGAACTTTTGGTTTTTGCATAAAATGGCAGAAGAAATCCCTCCTGATGTCCTAAAAAATTTAAAATCAGTGACAGCTAAAAGAGCTAGAACTGTAATTGACCATATTATTAAACATGGCCATATTACTACAGAGGAGCTAGAGAAAAAGTATGGGTATGCTCATCCACCAAGAGCTGCAAGAGATGTTAGAGAACAGGGAATTCCATTAAAAACAGTTAGGGTCAAGGGCTCAGATGGACGAACTATTGCAGCGTATGCTTTTGATGATTTGAGTAATATAGACCAAGACAAACTTGAGGGTAGAAAGGTTTTCTCTAAACAATTTAAGGAAGAATTGTTGCATAATTCAGACTGCAAATGTTATATTTGCATGGAAAAATATGATGAACGCTATTTGCAAATAGATCATAGAGTGCCCTATGAAGTTGAAGGAGATATTGATTACGAAAATAGGGATATTAATGACTATATGCTTGTATGTGGTTCTTGTAATCGTGCGAAATCTTGGTCTTGTGAACACTGTGAAAATTGGAGTGGTAAAAAGGATATTACTATTTGCAAATCTTGCTATTGGTCATTCCCAGAAAATTATTCGCATTTAGCTGGCAAACAAACTAGACGGTTGGATCTTGTATGGGCTGATGAGGAGACTAAAGACTTTGACGCTCTAGTGAAGGAATCAAAGGAGCAATCCAAAGCCTTGCCTGACTATGTGAAAGATGTTTTAAAGAAGCACTCAAAGAATAAACAAGGTAATTAATTCTAGTTTAGAAATGTCCCTCCTTCCACCGTTAAGCCACTAAAAATTATTGGATTTAACAATCATTAAAGGCAATTCACACTTTTTTTACCTTGAATCCACCGCTTGGAAGCACCCTTATAATCTCGTCTGGTGAGCCGCCTATCTTTTTCTCTATATACTTTGCAACAGAGCTTGCTTTGTCCCTTCCCTGCTCTATCTCAACAAATGTCTTGCAATGGCTTTTTACCGAGCTTAGCGGGCCTGCCATTACCTTGCCTTCAAAAAGGCAAATTGCAAGATTCACCTTATTTTCCGCATAGGTAAGCTTTCCCTTTGTAATAAATCCTCCCTTTGGGACAAACTCTCCTGAAGGAGCCTCTTTTGTCAGCTGGTCTGGCCTGCAATAAAAGACAGAGGAGCTTTGCATCTCAAGCTTCCAAGCCCTTGAGAAAGTCACGGTCGCATCTGCTGCTTCCTTTATGGAAGCCTCGCCAATACTCCCGGTGTTTTTTATCACAAAAAAGGGTGAGCCTATCATATCCGTATGAAAAACAAGATCATCCTTGTCAGTGTGCTTTTTTACCACTATCTCGTTTGTTGTAGCATCCCTGCCGCCTATTACCAGCAGGCCTTCGCTTGTATAAAACCAGCGGAATTTCTCATACCATTCCTTTGCTCTTGGAGCTTCTTTTTTCTTTATCTCCTTGATCTCTTTCTTTTCAAGCTCTGCAAGCTTAAGCCTGCTCTGGGCAAGAGCTGTTTTTGCGCCCTCTATCTTTTTCTTTATTTTCTTTGCCCGGTCATAGTAGACCGCTGCATTTTGTTCAACTGATTTTTTGGTGTCAAGTTCAAGCTGCATACGCTATAAAAAAGTGAGTTAGTTTAAAAAATTGATGCTGACTGCAGCCTTAACGTAATGAGCTGAAGAAATGGCGCTTGCCAACTTCAAAAATAAAGAACAGATATCCGCCGATGTAAAATACCGCCGATGTCAGAGCAAAAAGCATCAGGAAAGAAGCGATAAGATACTCAGAATGCTGCATAAGCAAAGAAACCATGCTTAGGTAGTAGGACATGATGCTGACAAAGTAATTGAAGATATATACTCCGAAATAAACAAGGCCAATAACCACTGCAAATATGAATACATCTTTTTCTATCCTTTGGCTGTATTCAAGCAACCACAAGACTATACCCAGAAATATGGAAAAAATGGCTAGTACAATAAGGCCTGAAGCTTTATCAGGGAAAAATTTATCGATGAGAGAAGGGCTTGCCACCACGCTTTTTGTCACAATATCGACTCCTGCTAGGCCTTCAACACTTATCTTTTTTATCATGAAAGCAGGGCTTAGTGCAAAGGTCATCAGTGATGAAAAAACCAACGCAAGAGATGTCCTTGAGACAAGGACTGTCCTTCCTTTGAAAAACCTGTACCAGACAAAAGCAGGAAGTATCAAAAGAAAGGCCATGGCTGCAGCGTTCAACAGATAGACAACAAGTATCGCTATGCTCTCGCTAGCAGCCTTTCCAGCAGCATCTGCCATAAAAAGCGTGAAAAGGGGAGTGTGGCCTTCTCCAAGCTGGGTAAAATACATCGCATCTCTAAACCCAAGGATATATGGGACTATGAAATGGCCTAGATCTGCAAGGAGATGAAGTGCAAGAAGACCAGTTATTCCCAGATACAAGGTCTGCTTGTAATGGAACATCTGGATAAATCTCTGATAAAAGCCTTCTCCTAGACTTCCTAGTTTGTAGAGCAGGTTTGAAGGGCCTAGGTGCTTGTGATATCTTACAATGATGAAAAAATAAACAAAGATGCCTATGATGACTAAGTCTGCGTCCAACGCCACTGCCAGCCATTCGGCAGCAAGGTTAAAAATCGCTATGTAGAAAGCTACAAGCACAAGCAGAAACGAAATGAACCTGACCATGAACTGCATGATGCTTTGTGCAGGCGGACCAACCTCATGCAGGACAGCCATGAAGCTTGGCTGGCGCACTTCAGCGCGCAGAGCGAGGTATAACGAAATGAATACCAAAAGGAGGGCGCCTATATAGAACGAATATCGGTCAAACAATGATATGTTTTTTGAAATAAACTCAAATAGCTCACGAAAGAGGCTGACCTCTTCTACACCGACCTGGACAAAGCTTGTAAAGTCTTTTACAATAAACATAAGATAGGCGATTACTATTATTACATCTACCTTATATTTCCGATAACCTACTAAGATAGTAGTTAGACTCGTATCGATAAATAAATAGGCAAGGGCTATCCATGCCAGGACTTTGTCCAAGACATCAAGGTCGCCAGGAAGAAATCCCAGGAACTCTACGACGTTTGCAAGTACTATACAGAAGAGCAAGACAAGCTCGATGGCTCTTTTGCCCTGCGAAACCCTGCTTACAGGCCTGCCGCCCTGCAAATACTGCGTTTGATAATAAGGCTGGCCTTCCATAGTCGATATCTAAGAAGAGAGGTATTTATTCTTTTCCATAATATTTATATAGAGTTAGTGGTGAAAACCTGTAATGATGGGACTTTCAAGAAAGCCAAACATGTTCGAGTCCATACTTCTTATCATAGGAGTCGTCCTTATAGTGCTTGGGTATTATGTAATCTATAAGGTATATTCAATCGAAGGAGCCCTTAATTGGAATCTTCTTCAAACGCTGTTCTTATGGATTTTGATGATCCTACTGATAATAGTTGCAGCTGTAAACGAAAACATGAAGGAAGAGCTTAAGATTATAGCAAGCAATCAGCTCGAAGAGGTTAAGATGCTTAGAAAAGAGCTGACAAGAAGGAGATTCTAAAAGATTTAAATTTCTTAGCAGAAATCCCCACCACTTGTGGTTGGGGATGAATGCGTAACACTTATAGGATGGCTAATTCTGTGATTATCTGTTGGTAAAATGATGAGCCTCAAAAAAGAGGTGAGGCCCAATGACACTTTACCAA
>DASRUK010000173.1:0-3142 GCA_035655475.1 Candidatus Nanoarchaeia archaeon | reverse complement strand
ATAACCCTTGCCGTGCCTTGTTCCCATGGCACCAAAGCATATGTCACAGGATCAGGCTTGAGAAACATGTCTGACTCTGCTATCCTTGTAAATCCCTCGATAGAGCTTCCATCAAACCATGTTCCTTTCTCAAGGCTTTCTGGCAGCTTATGCGCTGGAATCGTCACTGATTTTAACACTCCATGCAGGTCAGTAAACTGCAGCATCACAAATTTTATTGCATCCTTTTTTGCCTTTTCCAATGTTTCTTTTATCAAATCCATTTTACCACCTGTGTTTTAACTATATGCTTCTTCTCCATGTTGGCTGTAATCTAGCCCAGCCTCTTCTTCTTCAGCACTAACTCTGATATTGGTAAAGAACCCCAATATCTTAAGTATAATAAATGATCCAAAAAATGAATAAGCTCCGATCACAACCACTGCAGTAGCCTGCGATAATAGCAGATGCGCATTTCCATAAAATAGCCCATTAGCACCAGCAGCATTGACAGCAATAGAAGCAAAAAGTCCTGTCGCAAGCGAGCCCCATATTCCGCTGACACCATGGCATGCAAATACATCAAGTGAGTCATCAAGCCTTGTCCTGGAAGCTCTCCAGTTGGCCACAAGATTTGACAATACCCCTGCCACAGCCCCTATTATAATAGATGCACTCACGCTGACATACCCAGATGCCGGAGTGATGGCAACAAGGCCGCACACTGCGCCGACACAAAGCCCAACAGCAGATGGTTTTCCTTTTGTGATCCAGTCAACTGCCATCCAGCTGATCGCAGCAGCTGCAGCAGAAAGATTTGTGAGCACAAGAGCAGTGACTGCAAGTGCATTTGCAGCAAGAGCGCTTCCTGCATTAAACCCAAACCAGCCGAACCATAAAAGAGCAGCCCCAAGCACTACAAATGGGATATTGTTAGGCTTAAACTCAGAGCCATTGCCATTAGTCTTCCTTCTTCCGATTACAAGAGCAGCGGCAAGTGCAGAAAGTCCTGCAGAGATATGTACTACTGTTCCGCCGGCAAAGTCGATTGCTCCAAGAGCCCTAAGCCATCCGCCAGTATTCCACACCCAATGGGCTATAGGTACATATATCACAGTTGTCCACACGACGATAAATATAAGCAAAGACTTAAAATTGATCCTTTCAGCAAACGCTCCGATGATAAGTGCTGGCGTGATAGCAGCAAACTTCAGCTGAAAGAAAAAAAACAGGAGCGCAGGAATTGTGGGTGCATAAGCCATGGCTGCAGAAGCTCCAACACCCTTAAGCCCTGCAAGTGATAGGTCTCCGATAAAACCTCCGATGCTAGGTCCAAACGCCAGGCTATATCCCCATAAAGCCCATACAAGGCTTATCACCGCAAATATCGCGATGCATTGGACAAGGGTAGACACAAGATTTTTCTTTCTCACAAGCCCTGCATAGAAAAATCCAAGTGCAGGCGTCATCAGCATCACAAGTGCAGCAGCGATAGATACAAAAGCGATATCTCCTGAAGACAGTTCAGAGCCATAGGCAGCAGCAGAAGCAAGGCTTCCTGCCAAAAGAAAGCATACAAAGGTTTTGTTTTTCATCTATCATCCAATCATTAGTTGATTCATAAATCTTTTTACCATTTTACTAAACAAATGCTAACAAAAAAAAGAAATATTTAAATATATGTTTAATAAATACGATATAAATAACCTTAAACTAAACACCTATTAACATGGCTTTTGACGAAACAGACAAGAAGCTCATAAACGCCCTTCTCTTAAACTCAAAACTATCCTATCGTGAGCTGGCAAAAGAGGTAAATGTTTCTGTAGCGACCGCCATGCATAGGGTAAAGCGGCTGGAAAATGAGAAGGTGATAAAGAGATATACTACTATAATAGACTATGACAAGGCAGGCTTTGATGTTGAAGTCCTTGTCGAGATGCGCATCTCAAAAGGAAAACTCTTCCAGGTGGAAAAGGAGATAGCAAACCATCCGAATGTCTTTGCAGTATATGACCTCACAGGTGACTTCGATGCGGCCATCCTCGCAAGGTTTCAAAACAGGAAGGCTATGGATTCTTTCCTAAAAAAGATTCAGACTTATGATTTTGTCGAAAGGACAAATACAAGGCTTATACTAAATACGATAAAGGAAAAAGAGATCGGATTGAGATGACTTTGAAGTGGTTACAAATCCTTAGAAACGTTTATATAAGGCTTACATGGTGAACAATGTATATTAAAAAGGTGATTTATATGATAAATAAGAGGTTGGTTCTTTTGTGTCTTGTGGTTTTAGCATGCGCTTTTTCTGCAAGCGCAGTGGATTTTTCAGGTTATGCATACAATGTCTCTGAAGATGCCCTGAACAATACAAACGTTACTGTTGGAGTATATATAATGCAGGAAGGCCAACCTCCAACACTTTATGCCGCATATTCAAACCTTAGCAATGCCACTGGATATTGGAAAGTTGTAACCAACCTTACCCCCGAAGATCTTGCAGGTAAGATGATCAAGTTTACACCGAAGAAATTCAGCGCCGCTGGAGATGCAACGCATGTAGGCTCTAATCTTCCACATCTCCCATATCAAGAACTGGCCGCTATGCTCAATATTTCAGACATCAAGTTCTACCTCAAGGAAGGAGCCACGCTTAACGTCACAGCAGTAAATGCATCAGGAGATGCTGTCAGCTTCAAGTACATGGTAAAAGATACAAAACTGGGATATGATATCGAGTCTGAGTGGACAACAGCAGTAACACAAAAGACAATCTATATCCCCTCAGATAGGAATTACTCTGTAGAGATATTTCCCCAGCAGTCGATGCCTATATATTATGATGTAAGCAACCTTTCAAGCTATACTGATCCAAAGCATGTTAACATCGTATTCAATGTATCTATGACCCTAAGCAGGGTGAGCGGCAGGTTCAATCTTACAAACGGCACAGGCGCGTTCGATGAGTTAAACATCATAAACTATCTTTTCGAGCCAGGAAACATGGTTTATTCAGAGATGGCAATGCCTTATAACATGAGCGGATGGTTTGGCGGCACAGACACATATAGTGCAGCAGATGGAACATACAACATCTCTCTTCCAGCTACAGCCATGTCTTCAAGGGTCTTGATGATGGCACTGGCAAGATCAGGCGGCA
>DASRUK010000172.1:0-7306 GCA_035655475.1 Candidatus Nanoarchaeia archaeon | reverse complement strand
TGAGGAAATCGACCATCCATTTCCTGGACTGGTCTATCACGAATTTAAGCTCCTCAGGATGGCCGCCGAACCTTTCAGGAAATATGTTTTCTATAGCTATAAAGACAGGAGTGTTTGGATCCTTTGTCCTCTGCATGGCCCTGATGCCTGCCTCAGCATAAAATCTTGCTGCATGGAGCTTGAACCTTTTTGAAGGGGTCACTATATGCTCTTTTGTCTCTGCGGTGTCCTCTGCCTGCTGGAGCTGGGATGCAGAGGATTCTTTTGCATAGGTTAGCCTTGCTCTGACCTGGTTTAGCCTTTCCTCTATCAACTCAAGCGGATGCTTTGATTCAGGAGGGATAAGATCGCCAAACTCCTTGTTTCGCATCAGCTTCCATTTTTCTTCTTCGGGTATTTCCTTATCCAGCTGCTGATAATATTTTCTTGCTTCCTCATATTTTTTTAGCAGCTCAAGGTCGTTTTTAGAATCAATGGCAAACTGGATAGCCCATCCTCTTGAGTGGCCTTCGTTTGTCTCAAGGGTAGCGTGCATGAAAGCTTCATCAGGATGCCTTTCGCCGTCATAATACCACATAGGATCATCCCGCCAATCTTTGTTCGTTTTATCCTTCCAATGCGCTTTGTTGAAATTAGTCTGCTCCTGCGCTTCCTTGATGAAGTAGTTCCAATTCTGGTATTCAACCTTAAATGTCCTTGCATCAGGATCAAAATCTGGGACCCTTCCGTATTTTACGTTGTAGGGATCTATTATCTTCCTGCCTTCATAATCAATGTAATCTCCTTTTTTGATATGCGCTGGCTTTCCAACATATTTTTCCATCCATTTTTCCTTGTCATGCATGACATGAATGTCTTCCTGATATTTGCCGTCATAATCCCTGTCTGCCCTGTTCCAGATAGGGATTGAAATCTTCCTATCCTTCTGGGCAGTTTCCATTTTTTGGCTTGTCCTGTCATCAAGCAGGGTAAACTGTGCGTCAAATACCTGCTGCTGTGTTCTTTTGAACATGAGCCTTCCTTCGTCATCATAGGCAAGATTGGTCTTTGTAGTAGGATCGTCAAGATACATCTCAGTAAGCGGCCTTTCCCATTCTCCTGTATGCACGACGACAGAGCCTGCGCCTGCTGTGTCTGCTGCAAAGTCTATTGCCCTCTCTACTTCCCTCATGCCTTCCCTTGCATTGGTGTTCGAGAAATTATCCCTTTGGTCCCTGCCCATCATGCCCATGACATTGTATGCTGCGTGGGTTGTCAGCTTCACTTCGTTTATGTTTGCAAGCTCTCTTATCGCCTGCCTTTGGTCTGTGCCATACATCTCTGGAGTGTGGGCATTTCTGTTGCCTGTACCTTGTGTGGGAAAGGCAAGCTCTATTGAGCCAGCACCCATCCTTATCTTTGAATAAATTCCAGCTACATTCTGCGCTGAGATTCCTAAAGGAACACTCATACCTATGTCCTTTATCGACGTGGAGGGCTTCTGCGGCCCTTTGTCATATGCTCCAGGGTCCATCGAGTTAGCATAATCTACCATCGGATGGTGCGTGTAATATCTGAATTCCATTTTTTAGTTGTTTTCCTCTTCCATACATATCACCTTTTTTTGTAAGTCAACGATGACGAGCCGAGACAGGGGTCGCCCCCTATGGGGTGGTTTCCCGAGTGAAACGAGCGGAACAAAACCGCAGTTTTCCGTTGCTCGGAGGTTTTTGCGCCAAGCAAACCGTCGAAGCCATTATTGTTGGTCTGACATCCAAATATTCCAATGCAAGGCGCTGAAGCTGTCATTGTTGGCTTTATTCGTTAGCTTTCTTAACTATACCTCCTTATTTACCAATTTAACATCCCGTGATGCTTTTTAAAGTGATGATAGATGCCCCACATAGCTCTCTTTACATCTGCGGCTGTGTCCTTCTTTGATTGTTCCAATTCAAACTTCTCTGATCTCTTTGGGGCTCTTGGAAGCTCTGGTTTTTTGACCTGCTTGTAGCCTTTGAACATCTCCCTGAATCCTTTGTAGAGGGATGATGTTATCGTGGGCGGCTTCTCCTGCTTTTTCTCTTTTCTTTTTCCCATGTCTTCGCCTGCTTCCGCGAGGTATCTCATGAGCTCGTCTCCCAAACTTTCCATGGCAACTTTAACAGAGCCGTCTATCAAGCTAAGGAGCCTGAAATCCTCATCTTCCCGCATCTTTTTGTAAAGCTCTATCTCCCTGTCTGTCCATGCATATGCCCTGAACGTTATCTCAACTCTTCCAAGATGCAGCGGGCCTTTCTGATAGCCTTCCTGGACGTAGCTCATCTCAGGCCTTGTCCTGAAATCATAATGCACAAGGATGACCTGCCATACCTGGGTCTGTTTTCCTCCAAGCTCAATCTTTTTTCCTTTCTCTTTTTTTGCCAAAATCTCCACTTCCATCATGGAGGTTTCAAAGGCAACGAGCATATCAGGACTGTCAGCCTTTTTTTGGTCCATCATGAGCCTTTGGATATTTTTCAGATAAGGCTTTACCCATGACATATACATACGGATAATCTCATAATGCTGCCTAAGATACTTAATAGTAAAAATGCGCCTGTTCTTCATCTCTTCAAATGTCGATTCCTTCCAGGCAAGGTAGGACCTTAACTTTCTCTTTAGGACTTCTCTTACTTTTCTGTTGAACTCCGAGCGCTCTCTTTCGACTACTATATCGACATCTTCCTGCCTTAATGGATGAGTGCTGAAGAATAGGTCTGGCAATGTTGTGAACTGGACTTCTCTAGCCATGCCATAGACAGAGGCTGGATTTTTTGCTCCTTGTTCTACCATGTCCACCCAAATGCCTTTGAGGGTAATCTCTGCGCTTTCCCTGCTACGCGAATAAGAGTCATACGAGTCTGAGTAATAGCCGAGGCGCTCGTCGATAATCCTGAGTTCCCTTACAAGCTGGAAAAGCTCTTTTATCATCTTTCCTATAGTAGCAAGATACTGAGACACTTTATCCTGCTGCAAGCCTACCCTTTGCTGTGAAGTCCCAAAGAAAGATGAGTTCTCAGATGCTGAGAATGTGTCTGTTATCTTATCTATCCTTACAAATGACCAGAACCATCTTAGATAGTGCAAAACCCAGAAGTAAGGCTCTTCGATCGAAATATTATATCCTTCGACAAAAAGGCGGTATTTTCTTATGGGCTCAGGAAATCCGTTAGGGATATCTGTACCTGACCTTGGACTGTCTACATCCTCTTTTCCACTGCCTATCTGTTTGAGGAATTCCTGGGGTTCTGGCATTTTGTTGTTTTTATCTCCTTGATTTATAAGTTTATTCCCTCATAAATATTTTGGAGAGTTATTGGTTGATAAGTTGATGGTGCTTTGATTAGTTTCGAAACAATTATGCCTTCGACGCCTTGCTCTGCAAGGCTACAAACCACCCCGGAGGGGCCAACCCCTGGTTTGTCTCGGCATTGTTGGCTTTCAGTCAATGAACCCTCCTCGCCATATTGTTGGCTTTGAGACGCTGAACTAATCGTGCACTTTTTTTTGCCTAACCAGTTATACTCCATCTTGTCCCTCGTGCCTTGGGTGTTCATGGCCTATGCTCTGCCTGAGCTTGAGTTCATTGATATGCTCAAGCTTTGTCTTTATCACCTTGTCTTCATTTGAGCTAAATCTCTGAATGAGGAGAGAGACATGCTCTCCTCCCAGGAAATGAGGAAGGATAACATAATCTGCACCTGCATCATATAGCATAAGCGCTTTTTCTATGGATGTTGCTGTTGTAAAGATGAGTGCTTTATTATTTACATCTTTTACTTTCCGGATTATAAGAAGATTGACCCTGCTGCTTGGAATAGTCGAAACGAGGAGTTTTATATCTTTTAGCGGCAGCCTTTCCATTACCTCGTCGTCAGCAACGTCGCCGTATATGCAGGATACCTTTTTTTCTGCCAGTTCTTTTATTATCCCTGGATTGTAGTCTATCACCAGGGTTCTCTTTTTCAACTTTGCAAGGGTCCTTGTAATACTGTAACCTATCCTGTTATGGCCGCAGATTATGGCGTCTATCCTGGTCTTTTTTGGCATATATTCTATATCCTTTCCCTTGCCTGAAAAAAACTCGAATGGCTTGAGAAGATTTTGCAGTCTTGTGTACAGGCTGTAGTCAAACTGGATAAAGTAAGAGGTGAGAAGCATGGTAACTATAGTGACAAGCACTGTCAAGGTAAACAGGGTCTGTGAGATGTGGCCTAGGATCAGGCCCTGGCTGACGAGGATGAGCGCAAACTCTGATATCTGGGCAAGGCTTATCGATGTCATAAAGCTTACTCTTTTTTTGTAGCCGAAAAATGAGCAGATGAACATGGTGATGAACGGCTTTATCGCCACCACCAATACCAGGAGTATCGCCAGGGGAACGATCAATTCCTTTATGTTTGTGACCACTAACTGCATCCCGAGGGAGACAAAGAATAGCGTCGCAAAGAAATCCCTCAGCGAGCTTACTTTGCCGATTATCGCAAAGTTATATGGGAGGTAAGCAAGGCTTAAGCCAGCTAGGAAGGCTCCTATCGCAATAGAGAAGTTTAGGAAATAGGCAAGTATCGACATGAGAAAACATGCAGAGACAGAGGTCAGGAACAATAGCTCCTGGGATTTTGCAGATGCTTTTATAACAGGGTTGAATACATACCGGGTAAGGAGCAAAGCTGCGCCAAACAACAACAGCCCTTTGATGACTGGCATGATGAATGCAATAACTGATCTGCTGTCAAGGGATGTCATCAATGACAGTGCAAGGATGGCAAGGATATCTTCCATCACAAGTATGCCTACCATTATCCTTCCATGAAGTGTGTCAAGCTCTTTTTTATCCGATATGAGCTTGACAACAATCATGGTTGAGCTGAAGGCTATTATGATACCAAAATAGATGGCTTCTTTTGTCATGAAACCCATGAACAAGGCGATGATAAATCCCAAGGTAAACATAAGAAGGCTTCGTATGGTCGCTCCAAGGCCTGCTACTGCTGCGATGCTTTTGAGCTTCTTTAAGTCCATCTCCAAGCCGACGATGAACAACAGGAAGGCAATGCCTATCTCTGAGAGGCTTAGGATAAGCTCTTTGTTTGTTATCAGATGATAGATAGGGCCAAGAAGCAAGCCTGTAAGTATATATGCAGGGATAAGCGGCTGCTTTAGTTTTCCTGCAAGGAAAGCAAATACCGTCGCTATGATTATGACCGTACCTAACTGGAAGAATGCGCTGTTTAAATCGGCAGAGACAAAGAACTGCTCTGGGAGGATGTTCATCTTACAACCTCCAGGAGAAAGCCTTCCTTGTGCTTTCTAAAGTTTATCTTCATGCCTTTCTTTAGGCCTTCATATTCAGCCAGCCTTTTTGGAAGGGTTATGACGAGCTGGCCTGAATATAACTTTTGGATCCTTACCATTGTAAAATACTAGTATTTTTTATGGTTTTTTTCACTAATTATTTATTGGTTAATAAGCTATCGCTGTTACTAGTATTTAAAGGTTGGGGTTGTGGCTTTAGTGTAGGCATAATGCTCGTTAAATATATTTATCCTACTGAAAAGGATAAAGTTGTGTCCGTAAAGCAAAAATTTCCAGCGGACTAGAAATCAGGGCTTGATTATTCTCTTTATCTCTTCCACCAGATCAGAGGCAAGATAAGTAAACCCTTTCTTTTTCTTTAGAAGGATGTCGCCGGCAAGGCCGTTAAAGTACGCTGCGTTTATGGCTGATTGAGTCAATGAAAGATGCTGGCCAAGAAAACCTAGACATAGGCCTGCAAGAACATCACCCGTGCCTGCTTTTGTCATGCCTGCATTGCCTGTCTTGTTATAATATGTTTTTGATCTTGTTATTATCTGGTCTATCTTTCCTTTTAGGATGATCACATTATTATCCAGACGCTTTCTGAAGCTGTTTTCAGTAAGGCCGGAGTTATCAAGAAGAGCGATGAATTCTTGTCTATGCGGAGTGAGGATCGCGTTCTTTACATCCTGAATCTTTATCTGCCTTAAAGCGTCTGCATCTATCACCAAGGGCTTTTTTGTCTCCTTTATATATTTATTTATGAAAGCCTTGCAATGTACTCCAATACCGTTTCCAATCAACACTGCATCAAAACCTGATTCAAAGTTCAAGATATCTTTTGCTCTATTTGCGCAGAAGTCATCACCTTTGTATTTTTTTACGACAAGGTCTGGTGATAAAGCGTTGATAGCATAGCCAACTTTCTCCGGCGCTGCTATCGTCACCCAGTCTACGCCTGAGCGCAGGGCTGAAAGGCCTGCCAAGGCTGGTGCTCCAACATAATCCCTTGAGCCGCCGATGACAAGGACTTTGCCGTTGTCTCCTTTGTGGCTTTGTTCCTTCCTTTTGGGTATGACTATGTCTTTTTTAGAAATGTAGTTCATAGGAGGTTAATGGTTAGAAGGATATTTAATGGTTTCTGTAGTCGATTCTATTCCTTTACTAAATTTAGTCCGATGTCTGCTATGACAACTTTATCTTTTAATTCCTGCAACCCTGGTTTTAGGTCATGGAAAGCGATTATCATGTCTGCCCTGACGACCTTTTCTGCTTCCTGGCCTGTTTCAGGGTGTAGGCCAGATGGAATGTCCAAAGAGACCTTGAATGCCTTTGAGCTATTTATCTGGTCGATTACATAGGGCATAGGCTCTTTAAGTTCGCCTTTTGAGCCTGTGCCAAGAATCGCATCGATAATTATATCATATTCATCAAAGTCGATGACTTCTGGGTCTGTAAGAAGCTGGACGGACTCCTTTTCCATCTTCTCGAAGTTTATCCTTGCTTCCTCTTTGAATCTATCCTCATCGCCGATGAACAGAACGTCTGTCTCTGCCTCTTCAGAAAGATACCTTGCTGCGACAAAGCCGTCGCCTCCGTTATTGCCATGGTACGTCACAATAAGGATGCGCTTGTTTTTTATGTCTGTAAACCTGGACTTAATTATATTTACTGCCTCTCTGCCAGCATTTTCCATGAGCTTTATCATAGGAATGCCAGAGCTTTTTTCCAGAACTTTCATCTCATCAGTAGTTATCATCATCCCTTAATCTTTCTTTAGCATGAATGTTGTTATCGAAGGAATATATTAAGGTTTCTATCTCTTCCTTGGTTTTTATACCCTCCTTGTTCTATAACATCTCTGAAATGCGACAGCTAAACTATACATTTTTCTCAAACCTGTCCCAATAATCTGTGATTGTGCCATAGGTCACTCCTTCTTTGCGAATCTCAAGCCCCTTGAGGGTCTGCCACAACTCAACCTTTT
>DASRUK010000171.1:0-21149 GCA_035655475.1 Candidatus Nanoarchaeia archaeon | reverse complement strand
ACAAAAATATAAAACAAACGTGACCCTATTAAATTTATTCAAATGGCGAGATTAGGTTATAATATATATTTTTTACCGCTCATGAAAGGTATTCTTTTCCATGTTAAAAAATAAGTATAAAAATACCTTTATTTTTACCATGTTAAAAAGGAAAGCTTTAAATAATGCCAAATTTACCAAGGTAGCGAATGAGTGAGCAAAATCTAAAAGATGGATTTTTTGAATTTCTTGATGGAGGTCTTGATGAAGAGATCAAGCAAAGGTATAAGCTTGCAGTAACCGCTTATTTCAAGGCTATAACTCAAATCTGCGACTTGATAGTCCTTCGAAAAAGAGGTTACTGCCCTTCAAGCCATACAGATAGGTTTAGAATACTGGAAACTCATTTTCCAAAGATATACTTATCGGTCGACAGTATATTCATGACCTATCAAGATACATACTCTATACCTATAAGTAAAGGATCATGTGAGATAGTGAAAAATGAAATCAAGAAAATCATCCGAGATGGAGGTCTTGCTGAAGAATTCAAGGAATCTTTATCAAGACTATAAAAACAGAATAATCGATGTTATATTATTTGGTTCTTATGCCAAAGGTAAATTTAGGCCTGATGATATAGATATTGCTGTGATTCTTAAAGACACTAAAGAGCCAGAAATATTAAGATTGAGTGAGCATTTCCATAAGTATTTTGACATTAATATACATTTAAACGTAGTCCTTATTGAAAATGCTATTTCAAATCCTTTATTCAAGACTTTAATTAATGAGGGAATCTCTATATTGGACAATAAGCCCCTGCATCAAAAAATAGGCTATGAATCTGGAGCAATCTTTAGTATCAATCTATCGAAAAAAGAGAAAAGCAAGAAAGTCTTGTTCTCATATGCCCTTCATGGTAAAAATAATCAGTTGGGGATATTAAAGAAGTTAGGTGGAAAGGAGTTAGGGAGATCTGTTTTTTTAATTACTATAGAACACGTTGATGAATTTAAAGAATTCCTTGAATCCTGGAATGCCGATTTTTATATGATGAATATTCTAAGTTGAAGGTCTTATCTACCCAGCTCTCCCAAAACCTTCATCTCAGCTCTTTTAAGGTGCTCTCTAAATGTGGATTTTGACAGTCTTGCTATCTTGCTTAGCTTGTTTAGGTCAGTCTTTTTTGGAAACTGGTAATAACCTTCTTCTATGGCAAGCTCCAGCGCATCCCTTTGGTGCTGGGAGAAGTTTGGGCTGAGCCTTGGAAAGTAAATATCCTTGAGCTTTGTCTGCTCGATGTTAAGTATCTCTGAATCTTTAAAGTGGTTGATGAAGTCCATTAGTTTTTCTTTTTCAATTGCAGCAAGCTCCCATGTCTCATAGCCGTCCTCGTCAACCTTTACTGGTTTTACATAAATAACCTCATTGTTGATTACCATTCCGGGAATCTCTTTTTCAGGCCTTTTTTCCAAAACCACAAATGTTCTCCCATCAGACTCTATATAATCAACCCTTCTGTCTTTCTTCAATAAAGCAAGGAATTTCGTGTAATTGTCGCCAAAGACTGTCCCCATATGAAAGACAAAATAAGAATCACCTTTCTTGAAAGTGTTAAAAGACATATTCAGGCAGGTAACTTTTGCTTCCTTACAGTTGTCTCCAAAAAGGCAACTGTGCTTAAGCCTTACCTTTGTGCGCCACATAGGAGTAAATTGAGATAAGAAGTATAAAAAAGTGACTGAAACTACAACCCGAAGCTGTCTGAGAATTCCTTGATCTTCTTGTATTCCTGGATGTATTCTGCGCCTTTATCTGTGATGAGGTACATCCTTTTTCCTTCCTCCTCTTCTTCCTGCACCATGCCTTTGCCTTTAAGCTCTTCTAAATACTCAAGCATCTTCTTATAAGAAAGATTTGACTTGTAAAGAAGATGGGTCGGCTTAATTCTCCCCCCTTTTTTTTGGATGGAGTTAAGGATGTCGTGTATTATCTCGATCTTTGTTCTGCGGATGCTCATTTTTTTGTGACTATTTTTACGAATGCCCCAAGCAATATTAGATAGCCTACCAACTGTATAGATTCACCTATGACATAAAGATTACTGATAAAACCTGCGCCAAAAAAGAAAAATTGGCTTATCATAAGACAAAAGAAAGTAAGCATGACAAGCTTTGAATTTTTGCTTTTTATTTTTAGGAAGTTATGCCTATAATTCATAAAGAGAAGGGTGACCATGATAAGAAGGGTAAGGTGGAATACCTCATATGAAGCGCTTACAAGCGTGGTCGAGATCACCAGGAAATAGATAAGCAGCCCGATTATCTTTTTGTCAGCCAATTTTAAAGTGATAATTATCAAGATGAGAAATGCGATAAGCATCAAAAAACGGCCGATGGAGACTCCAAATTGGTTAATCCAAGTGACCTTGCTTATAACTTGAGAAGTGACTGTGACAAGACCTATCGTCTCGACCTTGAGCTGGCGGGAGTAGATAGGGATAGTAGCCAATATCTTTGCCAGGAATGCTGCTGCAACAAGGAATAATGAAAGTGCAAAATAGAGGTATTTTTTTTGCGAGGTGTATTTATACGACTTATAGGAGAAAAAGGTTATCAGCAATGCAACGATAACTGAAACAGAATCAAACAGATAGTCTATACCATAGAACCATTCTGGGCTTACTACATACACCATAGAACAAGGGCCATTTTTTTCATTTATAAACTTTATGGATTTTTATTCTTTACCAGCTGTTCATAAGGTATTAATAAACCCCTATCAATTAAACAGATAGTCAAATTGATTATTGATGGCTCGTGGTTACCCCCTTCCTCATTTACCACGAGCTGTCTAATCATACTAAACACCTCTTTTCAAGGCAAAGGAAACCGACCTTTGCCTTGTTTTTTCTATATAGAAAAGCCAATATGATGGCGTGCGGAAACAATATGTATAAATAGACCGAGAGCATAGCAAAGGTTCATGATACCCGATGAGCATTGCACTGTGCCTGCTAATTGCATATGCCCAAAATGCGGCACAAAAGTCGTCCATGTAAAAGGGACTCCCTGCGAAAAGATGACTTGCCCAAAATGCAGAAGCAATATGGCGATGGATAAGTGTATATAGGTGACCCTGAAAAAGATTTTTAAATAAACATCTATAAACCATTATTGATGGATATAATCTACAACAGCATCTTTCTAGAGCATGACACTGGCATGCATCCTGAGAACAGGAAAAGGCTTGAATCACTGGGGAAACTTAAGGAGACAAAGATAGAGAGCGGAGAGCCATACCTTGGCCTTATACATACAAAGGAGTACATCGATCTTGTCAAGGATACCTGCAAAAGAGGAGGGCATCTTGATCCAGATACAATAGTCTCTGAAAGAAGCTATGAGGCTGCTGTGCTTGCTGTGGGCGCTACAATAATGGCTTCAAAGACAAATGATTTTGCACTGGTAAGGCCACCTGGACATCATGCATATCCTGACCATTCAAGCGGTTTTTGCATCTTTAACAACATAGCGATAGCTGCAAAGAAGCTTGTGAATGAAGGAAAAAAAGTATTTATCCTTGACTTTGACGGGCATCTGGGCGACGGGACTGTCAAGATATTCTACAATACTGACAAGGTACTATATTGGTCACTCCACCAAGGGCCTGCTTTTCCGGGCGGTGGAAATGTCGATGAGATAGGCGAAGGAACTGGAAAGGGGTATACTATAAATATGCCTCTTCCGCCAGGAACAGGAGATGACCTATTTATTGATGCTTTGGAAAGGCTGATGATAATACCTGCACAGTTCAAACCTGATGTGGTGGCTGTATCTGCAGGTTTTGACGGGCATTCTGCAGACCTGCTTCTTGACCTCAGGCTATCATGCCGTTCATATTATAAGATAGGCCATATCCTAAGCCAAAGATTTAAAAACGTATTCGCAACTCTTGAGGGGGGGTATAACCTATCGGTTTTACAAAAATGCATATTTAATTTCATAGATGGAGCAAACGGCAACAAGATGAGATTTGACGAACAAGCGACAGATTCAAGGATCATCGCCAGGGACGAGTATGAAGGTCGAATTCTGAGCCTTGAGAAAAACCTATCGCCATACTGGAAATTATAAGGAGGAAAGATGGCTTTACATAAACTCGAGAAACTATTCAATCCTACAACAATAGCAGTTATCGGAGCTACAAACAAGGCTGGAAGCGTGGGGCATGCGCTGATGAAAAATCTTATCGCCAGCGGCTTTGAGGGAATAGTATATCCAATCAATCCTAAAAGAAGAAGCATCCTTGGGGTAAAAACATACCCGTCTATAAGCAAAACGCCTGACAAGATAGACCTTGCAATCATAGCTACACCTGCAGATACTGTTCCTGCCATAGTTGAAGAATGCGGGGCAAGCGGAGTACATGGCATCGTCATAATATCTGCTGGGTTCAAGGAGATAGGAAAGAAAGGGGAAGCAATGTGCGATGAGATAGCAATGACTGCCCGAAAATATGATATGAGGATAATAGGGCCTAACTGTCTTGGATTTATCAGGCCTAAGCTTAAACTTAACGCAAGCTTTGCAAACAAGATGGCGCTTCCTGGAAAGATCGCATTCATATCACAATCAGGAGCGCTAGGGACAGCTGTCCTTGACTGGAGCGTAAGCCAAAATGTAGGCTTTAGCTATTTTGTCTCCATAGGCTCGATGATCGATGTAGGATTTCATGACCTTATCGATTATTTTGGCCAGGATCCTGAGACCAGCTCGATCCTCATATATATGGAATCACTTACCTATGCAAAGAAATTCTTATCTGCTGCCAGGGCATTTGCCAGAACAAAACCAATCATCATCATAAAGGTCGGAAAAAGCTCTGAAGGAGCAAAGGCAGCCATGTCCCATACAGGATCAATAACCGGAAATGATGCTGTGTTTGACGCTGCATTCAAAAGAGCAGGCGCTATTAGAGTAAATACGATAGGCCAGCTTTTTAACTGCGCACAAACCCTTGCCATGCAGCCTAGGCCTATGGGAAAGCGGCTTGCGATAGTCACGAATGCAGGCGGCCCAGGAGTTATCGCAACCGATTCAATAATCTCAAAAGGAGGAACCCTTGCCAGCATTTCACCTGAAAGCATGAAATCACTTAATGCTTGCCTGCCTGAAGCATGGAGCAAGTCAAACCCTGTCGATGTGCTTGGAGATGCTGACCCTGAAAGATACAAAAAGGCTGCAGAGGTTTGCCTGCGGGATCCAAATGTAGATGGACTGCTTGTAATACTTACACCTCAGGCTATGACTGATGCGACAACTATTGCAAAACAGATAGTAGATCTCTCAAAGACATCAAACAAAACAATCCTTACTGCATGGATGGGTGAAGATGATGTAACTGAAGGCAGGAAGATACTGAAGAACGGAAACATACCTGTCTATTCTGTCCCTGAGGATGCTGTCGAATGCTTTATGGAGATGTTCAACTATTCCAAAAACCTTGAGCTCCTTTATGAGACTCCATCCACCATACCTCATGCATTCAAGCCAAAAACACAGGAAAATGAAAAGATAATCGCAAAGGTAGTAAGCGAGGGAAGAAGTGTGATGACTGAATCTGAAGCAAAACAGATGCTTTCAAACTATGATATCCCCATAGCTAAAAAAGGGATTGCAAAAACAGAGGCTGAGGCTGTAGAGACAGCCTCTGACATAGGATTTCCTGTGGTCATGAAAATACTTTCTCCTGATATACTGCATAAGACAGATGTTGGAGGGGTAAAGGTAAATATCCAATCAAAAGAGCATGTAAAAGAAGCATTCAAAGAGATAATGACTTCAGCAAAGAAGCATGCTCCAAAGGCTGACATCCATGGCATATTTATCGAAAAGATGACCTCCAGAAAATACGAGCTTTTGATCGGCTGCAAGAAGGACCCTATCTTTGGGCCAGTCATCGTCTTTGGGATGGGGGGAGTAGCTGTCGAAGTATTCAAAGACACAAACATCGGGCTTCCTCCACTAAATATGGCGCTTGCTCTCAGGCTCATAGAAGAAACCAAAATATACACCCTACTGAAAGGATATAGAGGGATGCAGGGAGCAGATATCGCATCTATCCAATTCCTTTTGTATAAATTTGCCTATCTTGTCATGGATTTCCCGGAAATAAAGGAAATAGACATAAACCCTTTTGCAGTCGACGAAAAGGGAGGGATAGTCCTTGATGCCAAGATAATACTTGATCCTGAAATTGCAGGAAAGAACCCAAGGCCATATTCACACCTGGTCATCTCCCCTTATCCAAAGGAGTATATATCAAAGTATAAGATGAGCAACGGTAAGGAAGCGATACTTCGGCCGATAAGACCTGAAGACGAACCAATGGAAGCTGAGATGTTCACCAATTTCTCAGAGCAGACGCAAAGGTTCAGATTTTTCCAGCTTATCAAGGAGATAAACCACGAGATCCTAGTGAGGTATACCCAAATCGATTATGACAGAGAAATAGCCATAGTCGCTGAGGTAGAGGAAGAAGGAAAGAAGAAGATGGCCGGCGTTGTCAGGCTTATTGCAGACCCTTATAACGAGACTGCAGAGTTTGCAATCGTTGTCGCAGACCCTTGGCAAAAGCAAGGGATAGGAAACAGATTTATCGACTATGTGCTGGAGATTGCGCATGAAAGATGCATCAAGAAGATCTACGCTGACTTTCTAAAAGAGAACTCAGTGATGAAGCATATGTTTGAAAGAAGGGGTTTTACCATAAGTAAAATAGACAATGATGCTATGCATGCTGAGCTGGTGCTTAAGGAGTAACCTTTTTTTCCTACTTGTCATTTTTGACCACCCCATTATAGCAATAAATGATTAAATACTGATAAAACAGAATATTCTCTAATTCTAAGCTTTTGAGGTGATCGTTAAAATGGACTTTCCTAGTGAACTTCCCGGGCAGCACCAGGAAAAGCAGCCGGGTGCTGAATGGAAGATGAATCCGAGGCCGATATATGACAGCGACAGTTATGCGGCACTCAAAGGCAAATTTGCGCTCATAACAGGCGGAGACAGCGGGATTGGCAGAGCAGGCCAGCCTATCGAAGTTGCGCCAAGCTATGTGTTTCTTGCATCTGAGGAATCTTTGTACATACAGGATAGATGCTTCACCCTAACGGAGGAGAGAAAAGCCAATGGATAAACTGTCTGCGCTAAAAAGCATGAAGGGAAGGGAGGCAGTAACATCAGGGGCTTGTGATACACTATGGCTTTCAGCGAATAGAGGCAACAAGCAGACCCTTGATAAGGATATCAAGACAGATACTCTGGTGATAGGAGCAGGGATTGCAGGATTATCGACAGCATATAACCTGCTTGAAAAGGGAAAGAAAGTTGTTGTGCTAGAAGATGGGCTGCTTGGAAGCGGTGAGACAGGAAGGACAACGGCGCACCTATCCTACACCATGGATGACAGGCTGTTTGAAATTGAAAAGATATTTGGAGAGCGAGGGGCGATGATTGCAGCACAAAGCCATGCTGCTGCCGTAGAGACAATGTATAATATCTCTAAAAAAGAGAAGATAGACTGCGACTATACTGGGGTTGATGGTTATCTGTTTTCTGAACATGGCAAGATACTAGAAAAAGAGCTAAAGGCATACAAAAAAGCAGGATTTAAGCCTAAACTAAGCGACACTGCACCTGACAACACTTTTGATATGGGTGCAAACCTTAGGTTCCCTAAACAGGCGCATATCCATCCGATGAAATATCTGAGCGGGCTTGCAAGCACCATTAAGAGGAAAGGAGGGGAAATCTTTACCGGCACTCATGCGCAGGAGGTAGGCGCAGGAAAGGTGGTGACTGCTGATGGAAAGCGAGTCCATGCAAAAAATATCGTCATCGCCACAAACGTGCCTATAATGGACAAAAAAATCGTCTTAAAGCAGGCAGCGTACAGGACTTTTGTTATCGCTGCAAGGATAAAGAAAGGCTTGTTATCAGACGCACTTTATTGGGACACATTAGAGAATTATCACTATGTGAGGCTCCAAAAATACGATAGAAGATATGACCATATCATAATTGGGGGAGAGGATCATAAGACAGGACAGGCAAATGATGGAGAAGACAGATTTTTGAGGCTGGAAAAATGGGCAAGGGAAAGATTTCCCATCACAAGCATAGACTACAGATGGTCAGGACAGGTGATAGAACCCCTGGACTATATGGGATTTATCGGACGATATCCTGGCAAGAAAAACATATTCATCTCGACAGCTGATTCAGGGCAGGGAATGACGCATGGCACAATCGCGGGAATACTTATCTCTGATCTTATCATCGGCAGAAAGAATATTTGGGAAAAGCTTTACGACCCGTCAAGGAAAAAAGCGGTCGGAAGATTCCTGGCACATAACATGAATGTTGCTGGACAGTTCGTAAAATACCTAAAGTCAGACCGGGAGGTCAGGCCTGGTGAAGGCGGCAGGATAGGCAAAAAAGTGATGATAAATGACGGAAAAGTAAGAAAATTCAGCGGAATCTGCCCGCATATGGGATGCGGTGTTTTATGGAACAGCACCGAGAAAACATTTGACTGCCCATGCCATGGCTCAAGATATACAGCCTATGGAAAGGTGGTGAACGCTCCTGCAAACCATGGCCTTGAGGTGGAAGATTGAGCTGGTGGGAGAATGCAAAATGAAAGAAAAGAGGTGAAAAAATGAAAACGATATATGATAAATTGAAGATGGAGCATGATATGGTAAAGGATATGATGAAGGAGACGATGAAGACAAAAGATAAAGCAAAATTTATGGATATACAGGAAAATCTTATCCCACATCTTGATGGTGAGGAGAAATTCCTCTATCCTTTGCTGATGGAAAAAGAACATTCAAAACAGCTGGCATATGAGGCACTCGAGGAGCATGAGGTTGTCAGGGAGCTGCTCAGCAAGATCGAAAGGGAAAAGGAAGAAATAAGATGGTGGGCAAAATTCAAGGTACTGATGGAAAACCTCGAGCACCACATTATCGAGGAGGAGAGAGAACTTTTTGCCCATGCTAAGAAAGACCTTGTCAAAGGAGAAGAAGAACAGATTCTGGCTGACTATGACCAATTCAAGGGCGAGGCTATCGCCTAATCTTTTTTTATGGCTTTATTAGAGTACGCGAAGAAAAGGGATTTTGCAAGGACACCTGAGCCCCGATCAATAATAAAAAAGAAGGACGTTAATTCTTTTGTAATCCAAAGGCATAATGCAAGAAGGCTTCATTATGATCTTAGGCTAGAATATCAAGGCGTCCTTAAGTCCTGGGCAATACCTAAGGGATTGCCATACTATACAGAGGAAGTTAGACTCGCGGTGCAAACAGAAGACCATCCGGTAGAATACCTTAATTTTGAGGGAAGAATCCCTGCCGGCAATTATGGTGCAGGAACAGTAGATATCTGGGACAGTGGGAGATACACAAACCTTTCCATAAAGGATAAAGAAGCAGTGCCCTTGCCGCAAGCCATGGAAAAAGGCCATATCCATTTTTTCCTTAAGGGCAACAGAGTCGAGGCAGAGCTGCATCTTATCAGAACAAAAGGAAAGAACTGGATAGTAAAGAGGGCAAAGAGCTATATGAAAGAGTATGAGAACAAGGGAATCTCGAATGCAGATGGAAGGCAAGTAAGCCTTACAAACCAGAACAAGAAAATATACAGTGATATAAAGAAAGGCGATTATATCCAGTATTATGAAGACGCTTCTAATCTTATACTTAGGCATATAACAGACAGGCCATTATCGCTTTATAGGTTTCCCAACGGAGTAGAGGGGGCTAAATTCTTCCAGAAAAATATGGGTGGGTCGGTGCCAGATTGGATAAAAACTGTGATGATAGAAAGCGAGAGAAGGAAAACCGAGTATATGATTATCACCCATAAAGCATCACTCATATATTTTGCCAATATGGTGGCAGAGCCCCATATAACTACATCTAAACATGACAAGCCCCTGGTTCCTGACAAAATCGTGTTTGACCTTGACCCTGGGGACGTGCCTGTGGAAAAGCTTAAGGAAACCGCCTTAAAACTGAGAAAGATATTGTCAGACATAGGATTAAAGCCTTACATCATGACTACCGGAGGCAAAGGATACCATATCAGCGTACCTATCAAAAGAGAGTATACCAGCGATAAAGTCAAAGACTTTGCCTTGAAGGTCGCTGATTCACTTGTGTTATCTGATCCAAATTTTTATACCACCAGCCTATTAAAAACAAAAAGAAAAAATAAGATATTCATCGATGTAAACAGGAATTCTGCCATGCAGACATCAGTCTGCCCTTATGGCGCCAGAGCAAAGCCAAGGCTTACTATCGCTGCGCCTTTTGAGTGGGACGACCTTACTATAGTGTTTCCTGATTCATTCAATATAGAGAATTATCCCAAGAAAGATGCTTGGCGTGATTTCTTTGATAATGCTAGAAGCCTAAAAAATGTAATCAATAATCTCACTGATTATTAACGCTTGCCGTCACCAAGGACTAAAGGTCCTATTCCTGACCTTCTGCCTGCTTGCCTTCCTTAATGAGTTCTCTTACCCGCTGGCCTCCTTTATGCCCTATCTCCTGATAGAACTCCCTTCCATGAGTCCTGCTTGTCTCCTCTCCGCCTTTTTTTCCGATGTCTTCGTAAAATTCCTTTCCGTGAGTCCTGCTTGTCTCCTCTCCGCCTTTTTTTCCAGCTTCCTTCACACTAATATCTCCTTTTGATTCCTCAGCCATCATAATCACCTCTCTTCTGTTTCTTTTCCTTCCTTAATCAGCTCCCTTACACGCTGGCCTCCTTTATGGCCTGCTTGCCTTACAGTCATACCTCCTCTATCTCTGGCAGACCTCTCTTTTTCTTCAGAGCGGCCTTCCATCACTCTTCACCTTCTGCCCTTTTGCCCTGCTGGATCAGTTCTCTTACCCGTTGTCCTCCCTTATGGCCTATCTCCTGGTAAAATTCCTTACCATGGGTACGGCTGGTCTCCTGACCGCCCCTTCTGCCTGCTTCGCGAACGCTTATCTCGCCCTTACTTTCCGCCCTTGCCCTCATACCTCTAACCATATTCCTCACCTCTTTTTAATCCTCACCTTTGGCCCGCCTAATCAATTCCCTAACCCTTGGACCTCCTCTCTCGCCGCCTTTTCTTCCGATGTCTTGATAAAACTCTCTCCCATGAGTCTTGCTGGTCTCCTGACCGCCTTTTTTTCCTATCTCCTGGTAAAATTCCTTACCATGGGTACGGCTGGTCTCCTGACCGCCTTTTTTTCCTGCATCACGAACGCTAATATCTCCTTTGCTTTCAGCCATAAGGAATCACCCCTCTTCAGTTTTCTTGCCTTCTTTGATCAACTCCCTTACACGCTGGCCTCCTTTGTGGCCTATTTCCTGGTAGAACTCTTTACCATGGGATCTGCTTGTCCTTTCGCCACCCTTATGACCAATATCTTCGTAAAAATCCTTGCCGTGAGATTCACTTGTCCTCTCCCCACCCTTATGACCAATATCTTCGTAAAAATCCTTGCCGTGGGCCTGACTTGTCTTCTGTCCTCCCTTATGGCCTATGTTTTCGTAAAATTCCTTGCCGTGGGCCTGACTTGTCTTTTCTCCTCCTTTTCTTCCAGCATCTTTTACGCTCATCTCGCCCTTTTTTTCTTCAGCCATATTTAGCACCTCATTCTGACTCTTTTCCTCTTTCAATGAGCTCCCTAACCCTTGGACCTCCACGCTGGCCTCCTTTGTGGCCTATTTCCTGGTAGAACTCTTTACCATGGGTCCTGCTAGTCTCCTCTCCACCTCTTCTTCCTGCTTCACGAACGCTAATCTCTCCTCTTACCATGCTACTCACCTCTTTTTGCCTTACCAATAAGCTCTTTTACCCGGCGGCCGCCTTTTTCTCCTCCAATCTGGCCACCTTTATGACCGATATCCTGATAAAACTGCCTGCCATGAGTCCTGCTGGTCTCCTCTCCACCTTTCCTGCCAGCCTCTTTTACGCTCATCTCACCTTTGGCCATCTTAACCACCTCGTCGGATAGTTTACTAAAAAGTAAAAAAATAGCTTTCCAGAAAAGTCCTAAATGAACCAACTAGTGTGTAGAATTTAAATTATATAAAGGTTTCGTTTGAGCAATTTAGCATAGAAACAAGCGCATCCTTATCAAAGCGACTATCTTTTGCTTTTGGTATTGCCAAAGACCAGCTCGGTATGAGGGTAGGCAAACTGGACCTTTGATTCACTATTTATCCCTCTAACTATCTCCTCTGCAACCTTAGTGCTCATCTCATAGAGCCTCACAGCAGGAGACATATACCTGACATTTAATTTTACCCCGTCAGTCGTCAAAGCTATCCTTATATATGGCTCCTGCTTTATCCTCTCAATCACTTCTTGGGTTATTCTTCGAGTGGAATCAAGGACAATCTTCTTTGCGATATCAATGTCTGAGCTGAAAGTGACAGAAAAGCCAACCTCGTCAAGAACATAAGGTGATGATTTAGTATAGTTGATTATATTCTGGTCGAAGAGAATAGAGTTAGGTATCATGATGACCCTGTTTGAATTCTCTTCTCCTGCTGCAATCCCCCCAACTTCATTAAGATAAATGTGAGTCAGCCTTATATCTGCTACATCGCCCCTTACGCCCCCTATCGAAACCCTATCACCTATCTTAAATGGACGATAAGCTATCACGATGAGCCAAGCAGCTATACCTGTAATCGGCTTTTGCAAAGCCCAACCCAGAGCAGCTGTGAAAAAACCAAGGCCAAGACCAAGGCCTGCCCATGAGCCTACATAGGCAAACAAGAATATGACCAGCGTTACCAGCAAGATAAAATAATTAACCAGACGGAAGAATATCTTAAGATTATGGAACTGATTCAGAGATTTTACTTTTGATGTAAACCTTTTTTCCAAAAAAGTCAGGAGGTAGAATAGGAAAATGAGGGCGACAACTGCTATCGATATCCTGAGTACTGCGTTCCAAATTGCCATTTTAGAAAATTAAGCTGGGACATTTTATAAAATTAACCAACAGCAATCCTGGCCTACCTTACATATCCCTTGACGATAAGCCTGCCAAGCAATGTAAGCGTTATCCTGACTTTTCCCTTGAACTCCTCAGCAACTATAAGACCCATCTCTTTTAGCCCCTCTGATTTTAGATTGCCATTGATATGGTAAGAAACCAACGGAAGCGACATCTTAAGCTTCCTTCCCAGCTCATCTAAGGAGGAGCAACAATCCTGGTTGCTGAAAAGGTACTTTAGAATTTCCATCTTCTTATCGGTCAATATCTTATAATAAGAAAATTTCAAGATAGGCATAAGGATAACTTCATCTTTTACCACTGTAAAAGCTTTTAGGCCATTGACAAAGGCTGCTGAACAGATAGCACACCTGCTAAGCCCAGAATCGCCGGAGGCTGAATTTATTATGATGTCACTCTCACCCTCGACCTCCTTTATCTCTTTTACTGCCTGAAATACAGCTTCCCATAGATCCCCTTCGAGCTTTTTTATAAATACAGGTATCTTAAACTTTAGAAGATCCTTTCTTGCCTTCTCAGCTATGCCTAGATTTTCAGGTGTTGACAACAAGATAACCTTTTTCGTCGGAAAATGCCTCATCCCGACAAAAAGGGAATCCATATATTCCCCTGCGGCTGCTATTTGTGTGAATGCCATACCACTTTATGTAGATGTTTAATTTTAAAACCTTTTCTTTAACCAGTAAGCGATATGTTATTAATCAATTGCCAGCTTCGTTTAAAAATGACCTTTTGCAAGACCTGCGGGATGAAGATAACAAACATAGGACATCTGTGCAACCCTCAGTGCAACAGGAGGATATATATCTGCGATATCTGCGGCATAATCACAACGGAAAAGGACCTGCTGTGCAAGCCGAAGCTATTTAAGCTAAAGTAAACTTTGGGCTCTTTTTTTTGGAAAATCAGCTTATAGCAAAGTTTATAATGTATCCTTCAACTGCTCTGACTTATGAGAAGCGAGATAGTCCCTTCGATAATAGCAAGCAACCAGAAAGAGCTGGATGAACGGGTCGACAAAGTTAAGGATTTTTTTTCTACTATCCAGCTTGATGTCATGGACGGTAAATTTGTTCCTACACGCAGCATTGATTTCAACTTTAAAGTGCCTGAATGCAGATGCCAGGTAGAAGCTCACCTTATGGTAGAAGATGCTTCATCATGGGTGTCTAAACATGGGAAGAAAGCAGATACCATTTTGGCGCATATAGAGTCATGCAAGGATCCTAAAGGGATGGTAAATCAGGTCAGGGCGATGGGGAAAAGGATAGGATTTGCATTAAATCCCAAAACGCCTATCGAAAGGATAAAAGAAGTGCTAGATGATGTGGATGAGGTACTTATAATGACTGTAAATCCCGGTTACTATGGGAGCCCATTTTTGCCAGAAACTCTTGAAAAGGTCAGGAAACTTAGGGAGATTATGCCAACATCAGACATAGAGGTGGACGGAGGTATAAGCCCTTTAACCTTACTCACTGCAAAACAGGCTGGAGCCAACTATTTTGTCTGCGGCTCCTATATCCAGAAAAGCGGAGATATCTCAAAAGCTGCAAAGGAACTGAATCTTAAGATTGGAAAAATATAAAAACTGAAAAAATAAGTTTTATAAGGGGTGAAATGCATGCCAACAGTAACTGTGTATAGTACACCAACATGTCCGTGGTGCTTTAAAGCAAAAGATTTTTTGAAAGACAACAATATAAAGTTCGTCGAAAAAGATGTTTCTCTTGACGATGATGCAAGAGATGAGATGGCCGAAAAGACCGGCCAGATGGGAGTTCCTGTCATCGTGGTCCAAGGACATGATCCTATCATCGGTTTTGACCAGCAAGCTTTAAAAGAGGCATTGAATCTTTAAGCAAAATGTATGACGTGATAATACTTGGTGCTGGCGTCTCAGGGCTTTCTGCTGCAGTGTACTGCGGAAGATTCAATCTAAAGACCATTGTCATAGGAGAATCCGGAGGAGCTATAGCGCTTTCAAGTGAAGTGACAAATTTTCCCGGATATGAATCAATACCTGGAATTGAGCTTGCTGATAGGATAAAGAAACATGCTTTAGCTTATGGCGCTGAGCTTATCGAGGGCAAAGCTGACAAGATAGAGAAAGATGGCAAATTCTTGAAGGTTTTCTTTGGAAAGAAAAGTTATGAAGCCAAGGCAGCCATAGTTGCAACAGGAACTGACTGGCGGAAACTAAATGTACCTGGGGAGAAGCAGTATACAAACAAAGGTGTACATTATTGTGCACTCTGCGATGGAGCTTTGTATAAAAACAAGGTAATATCCGTCGTGGGCGGCTCTGATTCTGCTGCAAAGGAAGCTTTGATGCTGTCCCAGTTTGGAAAGAAAGTATATATCATTTACCGCGGCGACAAAATACGGGCTGACCCGAAAAATTGCAGCCTTATCGAGGCAAACAAAAAGGTTGAGATAATAATCAAAACTAATGTTGTTGGGATAAAGGGGGAGAAGTTTGTGAAGAGCGTTGTACTTGACAGGCCCTATAAGGGAAGTACCTATCTCATGCTTGATGCCATCTTTGTAGATATAGGCAGGGAACCAGTGTCTCATATAGTCAGGGATATAGGAGTAAATGTAAATGAAAAGAATGAGATAATGGTTGACAGCGACGGCAAGACCAATGTTAAAGGGGTGTTTGCATGCGGTGATGTCATAAACAGCAGATTCAAGCAGGCTGTTACTGCTGTTGCTCAAGGAGTAGTCGCTGCATACAGCGCTTACCAATATATTTCTGACGAAGTGCCGATGATTGGGTCAAACAGCGACTAATCAAGTAGGATTTTCCTGGTGCTTTTTCTTTAGTCCAGAAAGATTTAAATAGTACATATGACTTACACTTCATATGAAGTGCTCGTCATACGAATCCTTTTTTGAGACGATATCTGGCAAGACAAGGATGAAGATAATTACCTGTCTTGCAACTGGGGCCAAGTCTGTGAGCGAGATCTGCGCCAGCGTAAAGGAAGAGCAAAGCAAGGTCAGCCATAACCTCAGAAAGCTTTTGAAATGCCACTTTGTTGATTTCAAGCGCTCGGGCAAACTTAAGGTATATGAGCTCAATAAAGACACTATCCTTCCAATACTTAATCTTGCTGAAAAGCATGCGAGGAAATACTGCAGAGAGGAATGTTTACATGAAAGCTTATCTTGATAATGGAGCCACGACAAAAGTGGATGAAAGAGTAGTTGAAGCAATGATGCCGTATTTTACTGAAACGTATGGGAATGCATCTTCACTGCATACTCCTGGCCAAGAGGCGAAAAGCGGCCTTGAACAAAGCAGGGAAATTATCGCTAAACGCATAAATGCGAAAAGTGATGAGATAATATTTACATCAGGCGGGACTGAGTCAGACAATCTTGCTGTCAAGGGGTATGTGTATGCCAACAAAGATAAAGGAAACCATATCATAACCACTAAGATAGAACATCACGCAGTGCAATATACATGCAAATCACTTGAGAAGGAAGGATTCAAAGTGACATGGCTGGATGTTGATAAAGAAGGATTTGTCGACCTTAAGAAATTGTCATCGGCTATAACAGATATGACACTCCTTGTCACTGTAATCCATGGAAACAATGAAATAGGGACATTACAAGATATCTCAGCTATCGGCAAGATATGCGATGAGAACAAGGTTGCATTTCATATCGATGCTGTGCAGTCGTTTACAAAAGTTCCTATAGATGTCGTTTCGCAAAAGGTTACGATGGCAAGCTTTTCTGCGCATAAGATACATGGGCCTAAAGGTATCGGAGCCCTCTATGTCAAGAAGGGGACTATTTTGAAAAAGCTTAATGACGGCGGCGGGCAGGAATCTAACCTAAGAGGAGGGACTGAAAATGTTGCTGGCGCTGTCGGATTTGCCAAGGCTGTGCAACTCAGCACCGAACAAGAATGCAAAAAGATGGAAAAATTAAGAGATAATTTCATCAATCAGGTAGAAAAAGAGATCCCTGAAGTAAAATTGAACGGGCCAAGAAGGATGAGGCTTTGCAACAATGCAAACATCATCTTCAAATTTATCGAGGGTGAAGGGATGCTCATCAAACTTGATGATAGAGGGATAGCTGTATCGACAGGAAGTGCATGCTCATCCAGGGACTTGACACCTTCTCATGTGCTGACTGCAATAGGGGTGCCCCATGCTCTTGCACATGGATCGATAAGGTTTACATTATCCCGGTTTACTACAAAAGAAGAGCTGGATTATACGGTTGACAACCTGAAAGTTATGGTGAAGGAGCTTAGGGAAATAAGCCCCCTTTGGAAAAGGTGATCCATATGTACTCAGAAAAAGTTATGGAACATTTCAAGCATCCTCACAATCTGCGAGAGATAGCTGATGCTGACGGCATAGGAAAGGTGGGAAATCCTGTATGCCTGCCACCAGAAACGCTGATACATTGCAATGATTCTCTTAACAAAATAGGGGAAATAAATAAGCATAACCGTGTTTTAGGCCATGATGGATTGTACCATCCAATCTCTGATGTTTCAAGGAAATGTTTCTCTGGCAAATTGGTCAAAATAAAAAATAAGCTAGGGACAAGCTATTTAACACCAGACCATATGATCTATGCGGTAAAAGTTCCAAAAACCTGGTGGTTCTCCCATAAAAAAACAAAGGAAAAATTGCCTGCAGGGTGGTATCATGCTGACCAGCTTGCAAAAAAAGACTTAATCGCGTATCCTATAAGTAAAGAAGTCAGAGATAAAGATCATTTATTGTTTAATAATGAAAAAAAGAAATGGGATTTTAGGAGCAAGGCTATTCCCAGCAAAATACCCTTAAATGATGATTTTTTGAGGCTTGCAGGTTATTATTTGGCAGAAGGCTATTTAAAAGAAAAAGTGACAAATACCTATTTAAGCTTCACATTTAATATAAAGGAGCAAGAGTTAGGAAATAATGTTGCCTACATCGTAAAGAAACTCTTTGATATAGAAGCTAAAACAAAAACAATACCTAAAAAGAAAACCCTGATTGTCGAAGTCAATAATGTTTGGATTACCCGACTTTTCAAAACCCTGTTTGGGAAAGGTGCCCAGAGCAAAAGGATACCTCATGAGCTAATGCTACTTCCTGCTGAAAAGCAGAAAAGCCTAATCTATGGGTTATGGAAAGGGGATGGTTATTTCAATATAAAAAGACCAAGAGCAGGATATACAACTATTTCAAGGGAGTTATGTCAACAAATGAAAACTCTTTTGCTACGGCAAAAGATAACACCTTCAATTTATGAAGAAGAAAAAAAGATCGTTAAAGGAGTTAATCATAGAAAATCCTATAGAATCCACATCGGGGATCGAACATCGCTTGAATGCCTGGCAAAGATACTATGCATTGATTTCAAATGCAGTAAAGACACTGCCACACATTCCTGGTTTGATAATGAGTATATTTATACTCCAATCACTGAAATTGCGAAAATACCCTATCGGGGAGATGTGTGTAATCTAGAGGTAGATGACTGCCACTCATATTTAACTGAAAGCTTAGCAGTCCATAATTGCGGTGACTTAATGTGGGTCTATATCAAGGTCGGCAAGAACAAAGAAGGCAAAGAGTATATAGAAGATATAGGTGTAAAGACGTTTGGATGCGTTGCCGCGATCGCCACCTCTTCGATGATAACAGACCTTGCCAGAGGAAAAACCCTTGAAGAAGCAAAGAAGATAGGAAGAGATGATATCAAGGATGCACTTGGAGGACTACCACCGATAAAGGTGCATTGCTCTAATCTAAGTGCTGATGGCCTGTATAAGGCAATAGAGGACTTTGAAAGCAAGAAAGGGAAGAAATAGATATGCATGACCATAGGGAGAGCAAGAAGAATCTAATCTTTGGAATAGTGCTTAATGGCAGCTTTACACTTGTCGAACTTGCCGGCGGACTTTTATCAAACAGCCTTGCGCTTATCAGCGATGCTATCCATGATCTTTCTGATACTATCGCCATCGGCATCTCACTTTATGCAAATGAAAAGGCGCAGGCTGCGCCTACTAAAACAAAGACTTTTGGGTATGGAAGAACAACTGTCCTTGCTGCGCTGATAAATGCGATCGCATTGATCTTAATCACAGGGTTTATCTTTTATAGAGCTTACCTGCGGATACTTGAACCTAAACCTGTTGAGGGCATGATAGTCTTTTTTATAGCGCTTGTCGGCATGATAGTAAATGGAGCCATCGCACTTAGGATGTGGAAATCCAAAGACAAGGATATCAACATGCGCAGCATATTCTGGCATATAACTGAGGATTTTTTGGGATGGATAGGAGTATTGATCTCAGGGGTTGTAATCATCTTTACTGATTTTTATATTATCGACCCAATAATGAGCATCCTCATCGGACTAATCGTGCTGTACAGTGCATGGGATATCGTCAAGGAAGGAGTAAATATTTTTCTTGAAGGAGTGCCAAGAGGAATTGATGTAAAAAAGGTTGAAGATTCAATCAAGAAAATAGATAAGGTTAAGGATGTTCATGACACGCATATCTGGTCACTTGGGCCCGGCAATTATTCAATCAGCGCACATGTTGCAGTGCCTAACATGAAAGTGGATGAGACTTATCCTATATTGTGCAGAATCCATTCGGAGCTAAAGAAATTCCATATTGAGCATACAACTATAGAGTTTGAGTGCTCAAGCTGCGATCCAAGAAGGGTATGCCATTAAAACTCAAATAACAGAAGCAGGACCATAGCACCTATGCCCAGAATAAAAGCAATAAGCTGATAAACATTTTCTGAAGCAGGCTCGCATTTCTTATGGAGTTCTGGGATCAAGTCAGTCCCTGCAATGTAGATGAAGCCTCCTGCAGTTATAGGCAGGATAAATTCAGTTAGGTTAGTAAAGCTTGAGCCAATGATAAGAGTTAGAACCGCACCGAGAATCGCTGCTGTGGCGGACAAAAGGTTAAAGAACAAAGCTTTTGCTTTTGTCATGCCTGCATGAAGGAGCACCCCAAAATCCCCAAATTCCTGGGGAATCTCATGAAGAATCACTGCAATCGTGGTGGTGATGCCAAGAGGAAAAGAGGCAAGATATGAACCTGCTATCAGCATGCCGTCAATAAAATTATGGATGCCATCTCCAATAATGTTCATAAAAGCAAGAGGGTGAGGATGTGATTTGCCTACAGGTGCATGGCAATGCCGCCAATGGATAAATTTTTCCAGGATAAAGAAAAGCACGATCCCCAGGAGGATGCTCAGTGAAACTTTCAAGCCAAACCCGTATTCCTCTATCACTTCAGGCAGGATATGGATCAGGGCGTCACCAAGCAATGCTCCTGCTGCAAAACTCACCAGGAAAAGCAGGATCCTTTTCAAACCTGATTCCCTGAAAGCTAAGGTCAATATGCCTATGAGTGAGATGATGCTGACAATGAATACACTAAGCAAGGTGTAAAGCCATATGTAAGCCATAGAGCGGGAGTGATTTTACTGATATATAAGGCTTTTGGGAGGGAAAATCTTAAAAACAGAATGCTGTTTCAAACACTAATGGTTTACATATCCCAATCAGGGCAGAAACTCAGCAACAAGGCATTTTTAGACTACTTTGAGAAAAAGGTGAGAAAGACAATCAGAGTTTGGGGACTGCTTGGTAAAAAGGAAAAGATACTTGTCGCATGCTCTGGGGGTAAGGATTCTACTACTGCACTTTATCTGATCAAGAAGATCGTAGCTGGCAACCGCAACATATCTGTTGAAGCGATACATGTAGATCCTTCTATAGGTGAGTACAGCAAGATCAATCGGGAGAACATCGTCCGATTCTGCAGCGAGAATGGGATAAAGCTGCATCTGACCTCTTTTAGGGAGGAATTTGGATACTCCCTTTGCTATATCAAGGGCCTTGTGAAAGAATACAAGTCATGCAGGGTTTGCGGGATCCTTCGAAGATATATCCTCAATAAAAAAGCAAAGGAGGCTTCTGCCACTAAAATCGTCACTGGGCATAACCTTGATGATGAAGCGCAGAATGTCATAATGAATATTTTCCAAAACCATGTTGAAATATT
>DASRUK010000170.1:0-3370 GCA_035655475.1 Candidatus Nanoarchaeia archaeon | reverse complement strand
CCCTTTTATAGGTAACTTTTTAAACAAGAACATAATTTTATTCACTTATGGCAGACAAAAAACCAGAGTCAGGAAAAGAAGAGCAGATTGGTTTTCACAAAGGAGCTTTATCGACATTAGCAAAGGAAAGGGAAGAGATGTACAGGATTTTGCAGATTGTCGAGCAGCTCATGCAGATGCACATCAAAGGCCTAAAAGACCTGGGCGTTGACCTGGAAGCAGCTGCAAAGGAAGCACAAAAGCAGTCAGCAGCAAAAAAAGCCAAAAAGCCCATAGAAGACATGATTAGATAGTAAGATTTTTATTCAGTATCTTTTTCTTTATTGGTATGACTCATGATGTGGTTAGTATTGGAAATCCCCTGATGGATGTCCTGATAGAGATAGAAGAAGAATTTCTAAAAGAGCTTGACCTGGTAAAAGGAAATATGCATCTTATAGATGAAAAGGGCATAAGACAGATAGAAAAAAAGCTAAAGAACTTTGAGAAAAAGCGCTCGCCAGGCGGCTCAGAAGCAAACACCTTAGCCCTTCTTTCTATGCTCGGTCATAAAGTCGTATACTTTGGCAAGGTAGGAAAAGACGATTACGGCAAACATTATCACGAGCAGCTCCAAAAGAGCGGTGTCCTCTCAAAAGTCATCCAAGTAGACGGCATGACCGGAAGGGCGATAACACTGATTACTCCTGACTGTGAAAGAACATTTGCAACATCCCTTGGCGTATGCAATCTGCTCAAAGACAGTGAGATAAGCGAGATAGATATCGTCGGAGCAAAATACCTCCATCTTACCGGCTATATCCTTGATAGCGAGCTGACAAGAAAAGCAGCCATAAGGGCGCTAAATATCGCCCATAGCAATAACGTAAAAGTTTGCCTTGACCTGGCAGATATAAACGTGATCAAGCGCCATAAAGATCTTATCATCTCACTCGCAAAAGACTATGTTAACATAATAATCGCAAACGATAAAGAGGCAAAAGAGTTTACAGGTCTTGACCCGGAGAAAGCTATAAATGTTTTTTCAGCTCTTGCAGAGATAGCTATAATCAAGCTCGGTGAAAAGGGCTCCATTATCCAAAGCAAAGGTGAGTTGATAAGAGTTCCAGGCTTCAAGGCAAAAGTCGTCGACACAACAGGCGCAGGAGACGCATATACTGCAGGCTTCCTATATGGCCTGCTCAATGACCTAAGTCTGAAAGTCTCAGGCCTTATCGCATCATTCATCGCATCCAAAGTTGTAGAAGTAAAGGGGGCAAGGATTGATAGGATTCCAATAAAGGACATAGAGAAGTTGAAATTAAATGTCGATTGAAGAGAACATTGGCTTAATAAAAAAAGAGCTACCCAGGCATGTAAAGTTGGTGGCAGCGGCAAAGACTCGTTCTATAGAGGAGATAAAGCAGGCGATAGAAGCAGGAGTCGATGCTATCGGAGAAAATTATATTCAGGAAGCAGAGGCAAAATACAAGGAGTTCAAAGGCAAGATCCCTATCCATTGTATCGGTCACTTGCAGTCAAACAAGGCAAAAAAAGCAGTAGAAATTTTTGACATGATAGAGACGATAGACTCTCTAAATCTTGCAAAAGAGATAGACAAGCAAAGCCAAAAACTGAATAAGATTATGCCTGTACTGGTTGAGATAAACAGCGCAAGGGAAGAAAGTAAGGCAGGATGCATGCCAGATCATGCACAGCAGCTCGTCAAAGATATATCCCTTCTAAAAAATATAAAAGTCCTGGGCCTTATGACTATGGGTCCAATCAAAGGAGATATTGCAGCAGCTTTTAGAGAGACAAAATCATTGTTCGATCATATCAAGTCATTATCCATACCAAACACTGACATGCAAATCCTATCCATGGGTATGAGCGGCAGCTACAAGATTGCCGTAAAAGAAGGCGCAAATATGGTCAGGATTGGCACAAAGATATTCGGCCCAAGATAGTGATCTTTCTACCAAAAAGCGATTGTCGATACTTATCAATCTACATTTTATTTTGCCATAAAGAAACTACTAATAAGTAGTTACAATACATAACCTTTATAAAGGCTCTAAAGACCGTTTCTATCGGCGAATGTAATGTGGCTGATTCACTTGAGAACATAGTAGAGAATAGACCTAAATCTGATAATCTTGAGACTAAAGTAAATGGCCAAGGCCACAACAGCCCGCATATCATCAAATTTCTTGAAGAAAAGGCAAAGCAGAGAAAGCCAAGGTCTACTCTAGGCAAGATTCTCGACTATACTATAGCAGCAGGCTGTATTGTAGGCTCATATTTAGCAGTGGGAAATATTGCCTTGGTTGCAAACGTAATAAGCCTTATAGGCGAGCGGATAGTCAATTGGAGAAGGGGAAGAGATACCCCATCCAGACAGACGAGAAATTCTGCATTGATGGCCTCCTTGATGTCCATCCCTGGCTACTTTGCATTCAAATGGATGAACAGCCTCTATGATGTTACAACATGGTCTGGTTTACTAAAAAGGTATGCAGTCCAGAACTTCGCCTATATTCCAGCAAATACCCTTATTGGAAACGCAATAGGCTATCCCCTTCACTTTGGCACGACAAAAGGTATGTGGGATTATGGGATAAAAGACCTTGGCTGGAGAAACTATAAGACAGGCCTAAAATATTTTTCATGGCCAAATCTTGCCGCAGCACGCTTCCTTCCAGATTACACTCACTATCCTGTAGCTTTAGGAGCAGGAATGTTATGGAGAACAACAGCAGGCTCAAGGTATCTGCATGAGGCAGACCCTTACAAGTATGAGCATAGGATTATAGACGGAAAGCCTGCAAATGGAGCAGAAAACAAAAGCTACAAGAAAGCAGCATAAATCACATTCAAGGAGAATCAGCCTTGATTTTAGAGAGGGCGGGCTTTCGCCAGCCTTGCCCTCTCACCTTTGTCAAAAACTCCGCAATAGAACTCCAGAGAGTGGAGCGAAAGTTTTTGAGCATGATCAGAAATCGCTGGATTGTTGTCGCTAAATAGCAGTTTAAAGTGGTTTTGCCAAAAGCGATTCTGTCATTTCCAAAAATAATTTAAACAATGCCTCTAAAAAGGCAGTTATGAACTCGATAATGGCATTGGGCTTGATGGCAGGAGCGCTAACCACTTTCTCCTTCCTCCCGCAGGTCATAAAGACTTTAAGGTTAAAGGAGACAAAAGATCTCTCCCTTTGGATGTATGTGCTGTTCTGCACAGGTATCTTCACATGGCTTATCTACGGCATCATCATCAAAGATATCCCTGTAATGATTGCAAACGCCGTATCACTGATATTGGCGTCTATAATTCTTTTCGCAAAATTAAGATATAGATAAATAAAGGAACTGGGATATAAGAAGTAAAACAT
>DASRUK010000169.1:0-2805 GCA_035655475.1 Candidatus Nanoarchaeia archaeon | reverse complement strand
TGCATAACAGGGCAAGACTATCATATTTTAACAGGATTCAGGGATAATTTGTGCGCAAAGCCCTTTCAAAGATGAGTATAAGACTGGCGACGATAGTTACCGCGACTATCATCGATGAAAGGACAGCAAAGCTCATCGCTGTGCCAAGATTGCCCATAAGAGTGAGCTTTCCAAACCTCATGGCTTGAAACCCCACAAGAGCAGCGATCACAGTGACCACCATAGGATATAATGTATGCTTTAGGGTATTTGCCATAGCTGTTTTTTTGTCAAGTTGGTTTACCTGACGCTCATGCCGAAATCTCAGTGCAAGCTGGATACCAAAATCTATCCCTACACCTATTGTCATTGACACGACAGATGATATTATGCTGTTGAATGGAATATCAAAATAGCCTATGAGGCCAAAAACCCAGAGGATAGCAAGGATTACTGTTATCAACGGAAGGATAGTATATTTTATCGATCGTGTAATGATAAACAAGAATATGATGATAGCGACAAAAGAGATGATGCCAGTCCTTGACGAGTCAGGGTTAAGTATCTTGTTTAGCTCATGCTCTTCTATCATCCCTCCAGCAGGCTGGATAAGGACTCCTGCAGGTTTATCTGTGCTTTCTGCAATCTCATATATCTCCCTGATTATCTCTTCCTTGTTGTTCTTTGCAGCATCTGAATCAAACTCTATATTGATGGTTGTTGCTGAAAAGTCATTGTTGATAAGCCCGCTTTGCAGTAATTCCTTTTGCTCTCTTAGTGTTGCAGGGATGATGCCTGGCTCCGTGGAGATGCTGCTTACACTTATTGCATACTCAATCTCTCTTGCCTTCTGAGAGATAGTATTGATATACCTCACAACCCTTGGATCCCGTATGTCCTCTGGCTCATCAGAGCCTGAATTTGCAGCATCAAGGGAAACATAATACCTCACGCCGGTTGTATCACCAAACTCGTTCTGCATGAACCTGAATGCCTTTAATTCTTCTAAGTCTTGAGGCAGCACATTGAAAAAATCAACCTCTTCTTGCACTATCCTTTGTGAGCCGATATAGACAAAACCTGTCACTACGAGCATGACTATCAATACTAGCCAGGGTGCATGGGCAACTAGTTTTCCATATTTGTCAAAGATTGCATATTCTGCTTCTTTCTGTCCTTTCTGCTGCTTTAGCTTGTTCTGGATTATCATGACCAACGGTCCGCCAAGCATCGTTGAAGCAAGGACAAAGCCTATGCCTATACCCAGGGAAAATCCAAGATCGCTTAGCATGGGAAAAAAGGAAAACATCAGCGCAAAGAAGCCTATCATCGTAGTTATGCCAGAGCTCATGGTGCTGACTCCGGTGGTTGAAAGAGCTTCTATAATGGCATCCTGCCAATCTCGTCTTATCCTTTCTTCTTTATATCTGGAGTTTAGAAATATGGAATATTCTGTCCCAAGCCCAAGTATCATAGCGCCTATCGCAGCTGTGGCAACAGTTATTGGCACTTGAAGCCATCCCATAGCGCCTATTGTCCAGATAACTCCAAGAGCGACTGGTGTTATGATAACTATTGCATTTTGAAAAGAACGGGTTATTATCAAAAGCAAGACAAATATAGCTATCAGCGTGATGAACAGGGTCACTATCCCATCCCTTATTATCAGGTCAAAGATGACGCTGCCTAGGGCAGGCTCGCCTGTTACAGTTGCCTTTATTCCTTCAGGCTTTCCAGCATTTGCGATAATTTCCCTTACCCTTAAAGTGATCTCCTTTATTTTCGCGCTGTCATCTCCAACATCTGCTTCAAGAAAGACAGGAGTTACAGACTTTGCTTTGTTGAAGAATATATCGCTCTGAGGTATCTGGCTTAGGGTTTGCTTGACTCCCTCAAGGCTTTCTGGAACGCCTTGCTGGAAAAATAGGGCAGCAGACTGCACGTCCTGTATCTTTTGCTCGTCCCTCAGGTGCTTGTCGAGATTTATCAGAAAGTTCATCACATCAGGGTCTCTTATGTCATCTATCCCCTCGTCAACCTCTAGGGTTATAAGAAACGTGCTGAGATGCGCAAACTCTTTGTCTATCTTGTCGTTTAGTTCTATTATGGGTATTCCTTTTGGGTTAAACTTGGCAAAGTCTGACTCAAAGGTGACTTTTGTCATCCCGACTGCCATGAACGCAGTAAATATAGAGATGCCTATGAGAAAGACAAGAAAGTACTTCAGCTCCAACTTGCCTACCTTTGCGAGTGCCCTTTCAAGGATGTTCATGTTAGCCCCAACGTAGAAAGGGTTGGGATTATTGGATGGTTTATAAGGGTTTGGTAGTCGCGGGCATGTTGTATAAAGAATAACAAGCAAAGCATAGAATCTTACCGTAAGGTATTATGTCAAGTGCAATCTTGTTATTTTAGAGAATAACCTGCAAATTTACTCACTGGACATACCAAAAGAGTTGCGCGAAAGGTTTATAAATAAAGTTTACGAAGTCGTGTTTATGGCAAAAGGCACTGGCACTTTATGGCCAATAACTCCTCATACTCAGGCAAAACATATAATTCTACAAAAATACCTTGGAGCCTGGATTCCGATAATAAGCAAATATAATGGAAAGGTTATTTATGTAGACGGTTTCTCAGGTCCAGGGGAATATAGAGATGGCGAACTGGGTTCACCCCTCATTGCCATTAAATTTCTTAGCAGAAATCCCCACCACTTGTGGTTGGGGATGAATGCGTAACACTTATAGGATGGCTAATTCTGTGATTATCTGTTGGTAAAATGATGAGCCTCAAAAAAGAGGTGAGGCCCAATGACACTTTACC
>DASRUK010000168.1:0-11022 GCA_035655475.1 Candidatus Nanoarchaeia archaeon | reverse complement strand
AACTCTAACCTGCTAAGAAAATACCTATTTTCCTATTCCGACCTTGGGCATATTACCGGAAGCTTTTTGACAAGTATCCAGGAAGCAGGAGCCGACGGAACGACAAAACTACCTGCCACAACCTTTGGATACAACACCCCTTCGGCAGGATGGGAAGATGACGCGGCGTGGCAACTGCCGCAGGGCGCTAATTTTGGGAAGGATGGCTGGAAAGATAATGGAGTTAGGCTTGTTGACATAAATTTTGATGGCCTAACAGATATTCTGAGGATGTATAACTCATCTGATCTTGAGCTGTGGATAAACAACGGAGAGGGTTGGGAGCAAAAGAAAACAATCGGCTCTTTTTTTGCCGGCGGATTTGTAGGCAGCGATGGACTTGACAAGGGAGTGCGTTTTTTTGACCTTGACTCTGATCTTAGGCTTGACATAATCAAGGCTGAAGCTGGAGAAAGAGTTGTAAAGATTAATAGAGGCGGCAATGAAGGGTGGCAGTGGAACACCAGCAACATCAGTTTTCCCCAAGAAGCAGATTTCATAAAAACAACAGGTCGCATAATCCAATATATCGACTGTAATCCCGGTGGCTGCCCATCAGGCTATTCTGATATAGGGTATATATGCGATGGGGATTACTGCAATATAACCTGCAGCAACCGGCAATGCGCAGGCTCAGAGCCCCAGCTTATTTGGCAGGATACCGAAACCGACAGCGGATATGGAGGATGGTGTGAAGCAAAAACCGATTATTTCTACTATTGCGGTAGTAGTGGCGGGGACTGTATCCAGCCTCAGCCAGTATGCTTTGTCCTACAACACCTTGGCGGAGGAGGAGGTGCAGACAGCTCTGTACGGTCGCAAGCTTACGAGATGAGCTGTGGAGGAAGCGGCTATGACGGCTGCACCGATGAGTTTGACGGCAGCTGGGAGTGGCGATATGAAAAGATAATGTATTGTGTCCCTAATTTTCTTTCATGCGGAGGGGACAGCAGCTGTAGAAATGACTGCTGGAAGCCTGGTGCAAAATCATGGACTTACTGGGAACTTGACCCTTCCCCAAATGAAGACTGCACTGACAGCGTTACATTCCAAGCTAACGAGCAGTGTGGTGCAGGACTGTACGTCTATACTGTGCCTGTGGAAGGAGAAGAGATAGTAAAGTCATGCGAGAGGCAAAAAGTCTATCAGCTGCCTATGGATCAAGGGGTAAATGTTTTTGATGTAAATGGTGATGGGCATTCGGATATCGTCAAATCAACCGCTCTTGAGAAAAAAACTTGGACTTCCGACGGCAAAAGATGGAGCCTTAGCCCGGAGTGGCAGATGCCCGAGGACTTTGTTGACGAAAATGGGACGGACAAAGGCGTAAGGATAGCAGACCTTAATGGTGACGGACTACCAGATATCCTTAAGGCAAACGGAACAGCAACAAAGAGCTGGCTTAACAGCGGCAAGGGATGGATTCCAAATGACATTTGGACAGTGCCCACTGAAGCGATGTTTTTGTCAGGAGGCAATGATACAGGAGTGAGGATAGAAGATATCAATGCAGACGGGCTTTTCGACCTCATAAAGAACAACGGGTCATCTTCTAAGACATGGCTAAACAATGGAGCCGGATGGAGCCTGGTAAATGAATGGGCACTTCCTGCCTTTGCATCTACCATAAACTCTCTTGTACGGCTTGCAGATATCGATGGTGATGGGTCTTTGGATATAATCAAAGAGGATGGGGTTCTAATCAACAAAGCAACATACCCCTTCTTGAGAGTGTCAAACAACAGCCATGGGGGAACAACAACGATCAATTACACCAAAATATCCAATTTTGACAATGATGGCGATGATGGAATAAGCGACTTTGGATTTGCAGGATGGGTAGTCCAATCCATAAGCCAGGATAGCGGCATGGCCGGTAGGTGGAAAGCTGTAACTCTGATAAAGTATAACTACACTGGTGCTTATTACTCTTCAAGTGAAAGAGAATATCGTGGTTTTGGGAAGGTTACTGAAAAGCTTGCTGATGTAGAGATAGAGCACTATTATCATCAAGATGATGGGAGAGCATCTCTTGAATACAAGACAGACACTTTTGACCTACAGGGGAATCCGTTCAAGAGTGTTGTGTACAACTGGCAAAGCAAAGAAAAGCAGGGTTGCTATGTAACGACCCTCGATGATATCACAGAGTATACTTATGATGGTCTAAGTTGGGATTAAGATGAAGAAATTAATATTATTAATAATTGCAGCAATCTTGACCATAAATGTTTCAAGTACTGATCAAATAAATTTAACGAGTATATCCTTTTTTATCTCTGACCTTGAGATGAACGATGGATGCACTGGACCTATAAAATTCGCCCCGAATGAACAACATGGCCTTCACGTATGCGCAGTTGACGTTCTTAATAAAACTTATGGCTGCAAGGCCTATAATTTCGGAGAATATGGGGCGGGAGATAGTCTAGAAACCGATGCTTTTCAGATGAATAGCTCCAGCTATAGATTGAAATTCAATTGGGCAAGGATAAGAGATCCAAATGGACGCTATGATCATGGAGGCATCTCTGCGCAATCCTTATGGCAATGTACCCATGATCCTTTTGCTTTGCGAAGTTACTCTAACCCTGACTGCAGCTGGCCTCCAGGTAGATGGATTTCAGGCTATTGGTCTAGCACGGATGGCAGCTGCACTGGGACCTATATTGAGTCAAAAAGATGCAAGAACTACCCCTCAACCTGCAGAAATTATGAGAACAATAGCATCGGAGGCTCTGATTGCATTCTTGGTGACTTTGCAGCCCAGGGTTGCTCAGGCCCTTCTGATACATATGAAGCAACCAACTCTCCGGGCGATTGTTCTGGAGACCAACAGTACTATCAAAGTTATTATTCGCATCCTACATCCTGCATTGATGGCACTCCCTCAAATTGTCCTGCAAACTTATGCACATTTGCTGGAAACACGACAGTATACACAGCGGCCGCAGCTAAAGGGATAGTGATAAAAATCGAAGACAAGATCAAAGCAATCGGATATGCAACATTTAATAACTGCAATTGTACGCTAAGTGAGTGCTGCAGCGATGGCTGCCATTATGATCCGAAAGGAACAGCTTGTGGTGAAAGCCGCCTTTGTGATAATGGGGGGGTATGTATCTCAACTAGAAAACAACCCAAAATAACCAAGACAACATATAGCTATGATCCCTATGGAAATATAATTAAAATATATCATGAAGGAGATGTCCTTAAAACAGGCGATGAGAAAACAATCATCAATTCATACGATAGCGATGCTAATCGTTGGATACTAAATAAACTTAATCAAACTTCTCTTCTTAGTTATGATAATAGCACAGTCAGGCAGACAGAATATAGTTATGATGCAAAAGGAGATCTGATCCAAAGGAAAGATTGGTCGGATGGGGGTGAGGATCCTACCATGCGGTTTTTTTATGACAGTTATGGGAATCTGATAGAGTCCATCGATGCCAACGGGCATTCAACAAGGTATGAGTATGATGCAACATATACACTCGTGACGAGAGAGATAGATGCCAGCAATAACTCAGCTATATATACCTATGATAATCTAGGAAGACTTACATCTCAGGCTGATCCAAACGGCTTTACTACACACCATGTATATGACACTTTTGGAAGAAGGGTAAAACAGATAAGGCCTTATGATACAATGGAGAATCCCACACTGCAGATCACTTATAATCTTGACGGTATTGCCCCTGAAGAAGCTATAACACGCCAAAGAGAGGAGTATAGCGATACAATCGATACTTACCAGTACTATGATGGGTTTGGCAGAATTGTCCAACAAAAAGCAGGGAGGGGTCTTTTTATCTCACAAGATATATCGTATGATGCTAGGGGCCGGCAGAAGTCTTTTTCCAATGCTTACTATTCAAGCCAGGGGTTTAGCCCTGCTTCAAATGTAGTAGGTACAAGTTATCTATATGACATCATGTGCAGGGTTATTTTGCAGCAATCACCTGATGGTACGAAAATTGAATCTTCCTATGATCACTGGAGCAAGCAAATAACAGACAAGGGGGGCATAAAAAAGGCTTTTATCTATGATGCCTATGGAAACATCGTGTTTGTTAAAGAGTACAACGATGGAGACACCTATACAACAAGCTACGAATATGATACCTTAGGTAATCTGATCAGCTTAACAGACAGCCAGGCAAACAAGATAACCTACACCTATGACGCTCTGGGAAGAAAGACACGAACTAATGATAGTGACCTTGGAATTTGGTCATATACTTATGATAAGGCTGGAAATCTCATCGTGCAGGAAGATAACAAGGGAAATGCCATAGAACTTCAATACGATAATACAAATAGGCTATTGAGCAGAAAAACTGTAGACCAAGAAATAATCTATACATATGACGCCATCACAAAAGGAACGCTTTCTTCTGTCAAGAGCAAGGATATGATAAAAAAATATTGGTACGATGAAAGGCTTAGGGAAGTGAAAGAGGAAATCATTATCGACGGCATATCATTTAATACTACCTTTCAATATGACTCTTATGACAGGCTAAAGCGGGCAGTCCTTCCAAATGGTGAGGCCTTATCCTACGGCTTTAATGAGCAAGGATTGGTCAGATCTGTCGATGGAATCCTCGACAACATAGAATATAATGAGTTTGGGCAACCCAAAAAAAGGCTCTATTCAAACGGCCTAAAAACTGATTTTGCATATGGTAATGACCTAAGGATAAGCCATATCAAGACCGGCGACATGCAGGATTATACCTTTAATTATGATCCTGCAGGCAACCTAATCACCCTTAAAGACCTCATTGCCAACCAATCTGATGAGTTTGCATATGATGACCTTGAGAGGCTAAAGGTGGCTAATGTCGGTGGGAAGGACATCCAATACGAGTATGACCTCATTGGCAACATGAAGAAGGCTATCGGAGGAAATCGGTCGCTTCACTTCGCATATGCCGAGAGGGTGCATGCGCCAGAAGCTGTCATAATCAACCAAAGCTGCCAGGCAGACCTTGTTAGTGAATATTCTGATTGGGGCAATATAATCTGTTTATCAAACGACAGGATGAATCAGAGCAGAAGCAAAAAAACCTATGATGCCAACTATTGCGGCGAGGTTGCAAACAGCACCACGATTGAGTACAGGGCGATAGAGGCATGTGATTATTGCACCCCCAACCTCTTGGAGGTATATTCGGATTGGCAAAACATAAGCTGCCATCCCAATGACAAGATGAATCAGACAAGGACAAAGATAACCTATGACGCCCATTTTTGCGACGAAGTTTCAAACATAACTATTATCGAATATAGGGCAACTGAGGCATGCGATTATTGCACTCCTGATATACAAACACGGTATACTCAATGGGTAAACCTACAATGTTTGCCAGAGGACTTGCTGAACCAAAGCAGGGTAGCTATAGCTTATGATGCCAATTATTGCGGAGAGGCAGAAAATACTACGACGGTTGAATACCAATCGATTGAAAACTGCGATTACTGCATTCCTAACATGATAGAAAGCCCATGGAGCGATTGGTATAATACCTCAACCTGCCTCATTATGGACCGTATCACTCAGGCAAGGAAGAAGACACTATACGATTCTAATCTATGCAACGAAATAGCTAATGAAACATCATTTGAATATATGAATTCAAGTTGCAACTACTGCACTTCGGCATGGTCTAGCTACAACACAACTTGCAGCGAGGATAGCTATCGAACGATATTTACCTATTCTAACTCATGCTGTGCTGATACTAGCCTTGCATCTGATTGCAACATCCCTGACAATGCAACCTATCCCTGCCAGTATTCATTCAATATATCGCTCAGAAAGGGATGGAACCTAGTCTCAATACCTCTTGATGTCGATAAGCCTTTGGAAAGCATTGCAGGGAAGTTTAGTGCAATATGGGGGTATAGCGGCGCAGAATGGTCCAACCTTCTCTCAGTAAATGAGACAATAGGTTTCTGGATAAATATGGATGAGGAAAGCATACTGACCGTGGTAGGGCAAAGGGTGAACAATGTATCTTATACTCTTTTTGGGCTTGTCGGATATCCCAATCTGACTGGAACAGATGTGTCTGATCTTTACAATAATCCAGTATATGCCTATAACGGAAGCTGGCAGAGCTATATCCCTGGAAAGGAATATAACTCATTGCAAACCTTAAAGCCGGGGTATGGATATTGGGTATTAGAGAGATAGATACAGTTCTTCCAGTTTTTTGCAATTTCTTTTTAATTTCTTGTTTGCTTCATCTAGAAGCAGCTTAAGATAATCATCCGTGACCAGCAATTTTCCTTTTTTTGCTATTATCGTCTCCATCGATTCAGTGCCGATTATCTCCACCATTATCCTTTTTCCAAGATAGATTATCCCTGCTCTTTTTATGCCTAAGTCTCTTGCCATATTCAGTAATTTTGCTGCTGCTTCCTGTGTCCTGCAGCAGACATGCAGGATGAAAGATTCCTGGCGCAGCCAGATGTCGCTCTTGGATCCTATATATCCACTCACCGCCCCTTTCCTACCGCCCTGCGGATAGCCTTGGTATTGGCTGGATGATCGTTTACCCACGTTCCCATCCACCCTACCTGATGGATAGGCTTGAAGTAAATCTTTCTTTATCTTGCTGAACGATGCTTTGCTGTGGGTCGAATGAACAAACCTCATCTCTGACTTTTTGTACGACTTTTTTGCTATGAGAACTATCCTTCCTGCGCAGGACGAGGTGGTGTAATAATCCCTGCTCTTGTTAAGAATATCCACAAGCCTTTTTATCCCTTTGTCTATCGACTGCTTGTTGCTTTTGTCAACCTTACCAAGGCAGTCCTGCTTTTGTTTGTCGAACATAATATCAAAGATTAAATAAGGGGTAATTAAAGGTTTTGCTTATGGATTTAGCAAGCTTAATATCAAGTATATCCCCAATGATACAAACACGACTAAGATAATAAATAATATTCCACTATGAATCAATGCAGTTTTAGTATTATCGATATCACCCCATTTTAGTCTTGTCAAGAAAAACGACATAAGAGATATCGACAAAGAAATCACTAAACCAGGCATCAGGGAGCGAATAATTTTTTTTTGTTTGGTAAATATCTCTCTTTCATAGTACTTCCATTAAATGATTACCATTTAAATATTTTTATCTAACTGTCATCCAACAACAAAGAAAAATTACTTTCCGAGCAAATGCTTGAAGTTCCTATCTAATTTTGCCAAGAATGATATGCCTCCCAAGAAGGGTACTTCAATAAGGGCTTATCCATCATCTATCTTATATGCAACTCAACAATATCTCCATCGCATAATTCCTTGTCAAGCTTTCTGAAGGCCTGGCCTTCGAATTTAGCTGATTTGCCCCAGAGCCGGGCATGATTAAACTTCTCAACAAAGTCTTTATGCAGTTTTGAGCAAACATCCCTGAGCGTAGCTCCCTTAAACATTATCAGCGGCTCCTCAAGATCCGGTTTTTTATTGACTTCCTTGAGAAATACCCTCATGAACCTCATCTTGTCATAGATCGCTTTCTTTAGATCTTCGATCCCTATGCCTGCCTCTGCTGAGATGCAGACATCTGGCTTTACGCGTGCTTTTAACTCCTTGAGCTGCTCATCTGATAGGAGATCAATCTTTGTAAGCACAGCCAGAGATTTGGTATACACCTTGTCTGCGCTAATAACATCTATCAATTGGTCAGAATCAATATCTGTGTGGATGGTTATCTGGCAATTGTTGAGCCTCATCTCTCTTGCTATGCCTGATATGGTCTCATAATCTATCTTTGTCAGGGGCACTGTCTCGCTTATCGAGATACCCCCCCTGTCTTTTTTTACTATATTCACACGGGGCTTTTGCTCGTTGACCCGAATACCTGTCTCTTTTATCTCTTCTAAGAGAGCAGGATAATGCTCAGGATACAACGCATCTATCAGTATCAAGATGAGGTCTGCATTTCTTAGCATCTGCAGGACCTCTTTTCCTCTGCCTCGGCCTGCTGCTGCGCCTGAGACTATGCCTGGCACGTCTATTATCTGGATCTTTGCATGGCCATATTTCATAAGGCCAGGGACCGCTTTTAGAGTTGTGAATGAATAGGCAGCGACATCGGATTTCGCGTTTGTCACCTTGTTTAGAAGGGTTGATTTGCCTACAGAAGGAAATCCAAGAAGAACAGCAGTACCGTCGCCTGTCTTTCTGACAGAGAAGCGGTCATCGCCTTTGCCGCCGCCTGAACGTTGGCTTGCCCTGTCTTTAAGCATGGCAAGCTTTGCTTTCATCAAACCTACAGCTCTCTGGGTACGTTTATTGTACTTGGTCTTAGCTATCTCATCTTCGAGCTCTTTTACACGCTCATTTGAAGTGAGTTTTAGCCTTTCAGTTAGATGGATCTCTTTTGAACTGCCTTTTTTTACTCCTTCTTTTCCGACCATTGATAAAACAATTATCAGACTGTTTAATAAGTTTTTGAAATGTCAGAAACCACCACTCGCAATCTCACTGCTTCAGCTCGGAGTAAGAGGGTGGTTTCTGAGCATGCTCAAGAACACGCACCGAGGCTTTTCAGCCCGGCGGTTCTTGACAAAAGGTTGCCGCTTTTTTCATCGACTGTATTTTTTTCATCAAAAGCATAGGGAAAGATATGTATAATAGTTCGGCTTACCGAACTTTATGCACAAAGAGACAGCAGAGAACTACCTTCGGGCAATCTACCACATACAAGAAGAGAAAGGGACTGTAAAGTCTATAGACCTATGCAGGTATCTTCATATAGGAAAATCAAGCATATCTGAGATGATAAGGAACCTTGCGGAAAAAAATCTTGTATGCCTAAATCCATATAGCACGATAAGGCTTACTAAGAAGGGGTTAAGCAGGTCTATGGAGATAACAAGGAAGCACAGGCTCATCGAGGCTTTCTTGTCGGAATTTCTTGGCATCAAAAGTTCCCTGCATGAAGAAGCTCACAGGCTCGAACATGCGTTTAGTGAAGAGTCCATAGGGAGTATAAGAAAGATGGTAGCAGACAGCAAACATTGCCCGCATGGCAAACCCATCCCAGGAGGTTAAGATGGCAGAATTTTTACAGGCATTGATAATGGCATTTAGAGAGGGACTTGAAGCTTTTTTGATAATCGCCATACTACTAAAATTCTTGGATAAGACAAACAACAAAGGGCTTAAAAAATCAGTATGGCAGGGGACTGCATTTGGAGTGATAGCATCACTTGCTCTTGGCCTTCTTCTTGCTTATGCTTCGGCAATATTTTCAGGAGCAAGTAAGCTCTGGGAAAGCGCAGCAAGCTTGATTGCAGTGTTACTTGTCACGACATTCATCATATGGATGATAAACCATGGCAGCAAGATAAAAGAGCATGTAGAAAGCAAGGCATCGCTTTCATTGTCAAAGAAAGGGATAATCTTACTTGCCTTGTTTATGGTAGCAAGGGAAGGGGCAGAGATAGCGATATTTTCATTTGCAGGAGACTATCCTGTACTTCCTATAATGCTTGGAGTTTTGGGCTCTATAGTCCTGGTGCTTGCAATATACCATTCCTTTGTCAAGATAAACCTGAAAATATTATTTAGCATAACCCTTGTCTATCTGATACTCCAGGCTGGTTTTTTGATAGGCTATAGTATACATGAAGGGCTGTCTGCTGCAAAAGGGATAGTGGGAGAGAATAGCCCTTTGTATGCCAAAGCATTTGACCTGTCTGGAACAGCCCTTGACCATAAAGGCGGATTTTTAGGGATGCCTGTGTATATAGCTTTTGGATGGTATTCAAAGCCTGAGTGGATACAGTTCTTGGCACAGTATGGCTATACACTCATACTGCTTGGCTATTGGTGGAAGAAAAGATAGTTATTTCCATCCGATATATCTTCTCATCCTATCCACAAATTCCGCAGCATCCTTATAATAGCGGTCAAATTCCTCTCCTTTTAGCTCAGAAATCTCATTATGGGTGATCATCTTTGACAATTTATAGAAATTTCTCATCATGGTCACATACCTTTGCTCAAGGAGCCTATGCTTGACAAGCTTTTCCTGAAGAAGATCAGCGACATGCTCAGGCGAAGGTGGTATCTCTCCGTGCTTCATCAAGGCTGCATGTGCTGCATCGATCACTGCCCAATACAAATCGATAGTCCCCTGGAGGATATGCCATTTTGCGTTGTGAAGAGTGTTTGGGGCTCTCACATAATAATTCCAGATGCTTTCTTCTGTGGGCCTGATCCTTCCCCTCCTTAACAGTATCTGCAGCGGCTCAAAAAATCCTGTATCTATAAGGGCGACACCATCCCTAAGTATGTTTATCGCGACAGGATCGCCGTTTCGAATATATTCCCAAAATGAGCTGAACCTTAGTGATGTTATATGAAGCCTTGTCGAGTTCTTGGCGATAAGCTTTTGGACAATGACCCTATAAGCCTCAACAAGCTCTCCTGAGAAGTTTATCGACAGGTCGTCGACAACCACCATGATGTCGAGGTCTGACTCTGGCTTTCGTTTCTTCCTTGCTGAAGACCCAAAAAGCACACATGCCTTTATGAAAGTGCCGAATTCTGCATGGAGATCTTTTGCAAACTGGTATGATATGTCAAGATCCTCCTTTCTATAGAGCTCTATATTGGGGTTTATTTTATTCTCTATCTGAACCTTCATGGGATAAAGGCTTTTAGTCCTAAGTAGTTATTTAAAGGTTTATGACTATTATGGAATGGTGTACCTTCAAGCTTATGCAAATATCTGCCAGCGGTAAACTTAGTTTTGATATTGGTGGCTAAATTATCTTGGCTCTTCTTTGCCTTTACACAATGAAATTGGGGTTGTCTAAAAAGCCAAATTATTTCTTGGAAAAGGAATCATACCAGTGGGATTTCCTGTCTCAATCGCTTCAATGCCAAAAAACTGCTCCTTCCCTTCACTTAACTTACCATTAATTTTCCTGTAAATCTTTCTG